>JAYEKB010000279.1:3446-11018 GCA_034660835.1 Thermodesulfobacteriota bacterium | reverse complement strand
CGCAGTTATCAACTACATCACTGAGTGAAACTTTGACGGTATCTACTTCATAAATAGACTTCCAGCCACCGGCCACCTCATCAGCTGTTTCTCCCTTGGCAGTCAGGGCGGCCAGAAAGGCACCCTGCTGCATATCGTTGACTTCATTATCAAGAACAAGACGGAAAGCATGGTATGCTTCATCTGCTCCAAGATTCTGTTTGTCAATGAGCCTGCCTACCAGCTGGCCGAAGAGACGGTTTGTTTCTGTTTCCATGGCGTTGTTTTCTATTGTCTTACAAACTTAATCCTGTATGTCGAATATCTGTATAAACAGAAAGGCACATAGTCCTGGAAATATTCAGGGCTATGTGCCTTTACAACAATGGGGCGATTAAAAACTATTAAAAGTCTTAAAAATCAACCAGCTCTACATCAAAGACCAGCCAGGCATTAGGTGGGATAACACCGCCTGCGCCCTGGTCACCGTAGGCCAGATGGGGAGGAATGATCAGGGTGCGTTTTTCACCCCGTTTCATATTGGCCAGTGCCTGGTCCCAGCCCTTGATGACCCGGCCGATACCAACTTCAAATTCAAGGGGCTTGCCGCGGTCGTACGAGCTGTCGAATTTTTTGTTGTTTGCAAGCAGGCGACCGGTGTAATGGGCCTTGATTTTGGTGCCCGGTGCGGGCTTGTCACCTTTGCCTTCTTTGGTTACAACCCAGTACATTCCAGTATGACTGTGACGAGCTTTCGGCCATTTTTGCTTGATCATTTTGATGGTCTTTTTCTGCTCATCAGCACCATCATTTTTCTTTGCCCCCTCAATATCAGCCTGGGCAAGTTTAAAGGCAGCCTGGTCGGTTTGAAACTGCTCGGCTTTTTCGCCCACCCTGATGATCTCAACCTTTTCGATGGTATCATTCTGGGCGATTGCATTGACTACATCCTGGCTGTCAACGACTTTGCCGAAGATAGTGTGTTTGCCGTTTAAGTGGGGGGTGGCTGCATGGGTGATAAAAAACTGGGAACCATTGGTGCCCGGGCCGGCATTGGCCATGGCCAGGATTCCCGGTCCGGTAAACTTCAGCGAAGAATCAAATTCGTCTGCAAAGGTGTAGCCCGGGCCTCCGGTGCCGGTGCCCAGCGGGCAGCCGCCCTGGATCATAAAATCATTTATTACCCGGTGAAACTTAAGGCCATCGTAAAAACGAGTTCCTGTGGGTTTGTCTGCACCACCATAGGCCTGGGTGCCTTCGCTCAGGCCGACAAAGTTGATAACCGTGAGCGGGCTTTTGTCGTAATAGAGCTTAAGCAGGATGTCACCTTTGTTGGTGGTTATTTTTGCATACAGTCCGTCTTTCATTTTCTTTTCCTTAGTTTCTTGTGCTGAAACAGGTTGTCCGGAAAAAACAAACAGCGCTGATAAAAATAAGATAATTAAAATTGACAACAGTTTGTACATTGAGGTCTCCAGCGATACGTTTTTATAACCGGTTTTGATGGGTTACAGCAGGGTGGACAAACAATTCATCCACCTGCACAATCAGTGTATTCCAAGAGTGCTTACAAACCATGGCTGGGGTTGTCAAGAAAAACTGAAAACTGGTTTTTAGCGGCCGCTATTTGTTCGCTATTGACTCTCTTTGGAAATCCTGTTTTAATTATAAATTTTGAATACTGACGGAGTGGGTGTGACGGCTTGCGAACAAACAGGGGAAATCGTTGATCTTTGGCCTATATCGGATACTGGGTACGGTCGTCCATGTCCTGCTTGTCGTTGTAACACCGCTTCTGAAGCTGGTGGTTCCCGGCTGGGAAATTGAACAGCGGCTGGGCAGGTTTCCTGAAATTGACAGGGATGAGCACAGTACGATAATCTGGATCCATGCCGCATCAATTGGTGAGGTTCAGGCTGCCCGAGCTCTGATTGCTGCTCTGGTTGACCTCCAATGTGGTTGCAGATTTGTATTGACCACTATGACACGTCAGGGAAGGGAAGTGGCTTCGTCCCAACTGGAGGCGGATGTCTGTTGTGGACTGGCACCACTGGATACTCCGAAGGCTGTGGCCAAGGCGTTGCAGATTGTACGGCCGGACATGTATATCTGTCTTGAAACCGAGTTGTGGCCCATGATGCTGACCCGGACCAGGCAGGCCGGAATCCCCATGCTTCTGCTCAACGGACGGATGTCTGAGCGTTCATGTACGCAGTACCTGCGAATACGAAAAACCATGGCTGAACTGCTCAGCGGTTTTGCCGGTTTTGGAGTTATCCGGGAGCAGGACGGCAAGCGGTATTGTATGCTTGGGGCTGCCGGGAGCCGGATTCGGGTCTGCGGTAATATGAAATACGATCTGCAGGTTCAAAAGCCTCAGCAGATCAAGGCAGAATACCGGCAGATCCTTAACCTGGAAAACGAAACAGTCTTTATCTGCGGGTCAACGCGCAGCGGGGAAGAAAAGCTGCTGCTGCCCGTGTATAAACGATTGCAGGATACAGCAGCTGCAGGTTTGATCTGGATTATTGCTCCACGTCACCTGGAACGGTTGCCGGAAGTCAGGACCCTGCTGGACAGTGCGGGCCTGGAGTATGATCTGCTTTCAGGTTGCTTTACACAGGGCCGGAAGAAAAATATTGTGCTGGTTGATTCCATGGGTGAGCTGTCGAAATTATATTCGGTAGGTGATTATAGCTTTTGCGGCGGCAGCTTGGTGGACAAGGGCGGTCATAATATCATGGAGCCGGTTCGCTGGCAGAAGCCTGTCTATTTTGGCCCTTTTATGAAAGATTTTCAGGATGCGGTTGAGCTGGTTCTGTCATCCGGTGCCGGGTTTCAGGTGAAAGATGCCGATAATCTGGCTGATGCCATAACTGCCCTCATGGAAGATCCCCGGTTGTATCAGAAGGCGTGTCGCTCAGCGGAAGAGCTTGCCCGATCCCAGCAGGGTTCAGTTAGGCGGCAGGCGGATATGGTGATGCAGTTGATAAATGATAGTGGATAGTTGATAGTTAATGGTACCAACCTGGCACGTAAACTATCAGGTTTCAGGTATCAGCAATCAGGTCTAAGCAAGCCTTCTGCGGCGGAAACAAGACCTGAAGCCTGAAGCCTGCCCCCTGAAGCCTGAAACCTGAAACCTGAAACCTGAAACATATGAAAGCATTAATTGCGCTTGAAGACGGCACTGTCCTGACCGGTCGTTCCTTTACCGGAGCAGGGGAAGCAGTGGGAGAAATCGTTTTTAACACCAGTATGAGCGGTTACCAGGAGATCCTCACCGATCCCTCTTATACCGGGCAATTGGTGACCATGACCTATCCGCTGATCGGCAACTACGGTATTAATGATGCGGATATGGAATCTACGGCTATCCATCCCCGGGCTTTTCTGATGCGCGAATATCAGGCAGTGCCAAGTAATTTCCGTTCAACCGGCACCCTGGCTGATTTTCTAAAAAAGTTTAACGTGCTCGGTATCGAGGGTATAGATACCCGCATGCTGACCCGGATCATCCGTAATGAAGGGGCCATGAAAGCCATTATTTCCACCGAGGATCTGGATGAGGCCTCCCTTGTCAGGCGGGCTGGTGATTGGCCGGGATTGGTGGGCCGGGATATGGTGGCCCGGGTAACCGCTCCTGAACCTTATGGCTGGACAGATGACGGACCGGCAGTGGGTGTCGGTTATCCAGAGTCGGACGGGAAAAGATTTAAGGTTATTGCCTTTGATTTTGGTGTAAAATTTAATCAATTACGCATCCTCAGTGAAAAAGGATGCAGCGTACAGGTTGTACCCGCTACCACAACGGCCCAAGAGGTGCTGGCACTGGAACCGGACGGCATTTTCCTGTCCAATGGCCCCGGTGATCCGGCAGGCGTGGACGGGGTAGTGGATAATATATGTAACCTGCTGGGTAAGAAACCGATCTTCGGCATCTGTCTCGGTCATCAGATCCTGGGCCTTGCCTATGGCGGTTCCACCTTTAAGCTGAAATTCGGTCATCGGGGCGGCAACCAACCGGTCAAGGATCTGCAGACCGGCCGGGTGGAAATTACCTCCCAAAATCACGGTTTTTGTGTGAATCCGGACAGTCTGCCCGACACAGTTGAGGTGACCCATATCAATCTTAACGACAACAGTCTCGAAGGTATGCGCCATACAGAATTCCCGGCCTTTTCCGTGCAATATCATCCGGAACACGCGCCTGGTCCCCATGATGCCATGTATCTCTTTGACCGCTTTATCGACCTGATGAAACAGCAGGGCTAACCCCTGATCCCTAATCCCTAACCCCTGTCTTTTCATGCCAAAACGTACAGACATAAAAAAAATCCTTATCATCGGCTCCGGGCCGATAATCATCAGCCAGGCCTGTGAGTTTGACTACTCGGGTGCCCAGGCAGTCAAGGCGCTTAAGGAAGAAGGGTACGAGGTGGTACTGATCAACTCTAACCCGGCCACGATCATGACTGATCCCGGTTTGGCCGATCGTACCTATATCGAGCCCCTCACCCCGGAATGCGTGATCAAGGTTATTGAGCGTGAACGGCCTGATGCTCTGCTGCCTACCCTGGGCGGCCAGACCGCATTAAACACGGCTATTAAGGTCGCGGAAACCGGTGTTCTGGACAAATACAAGGTTGAGATGTTGGCCGCTGATATCGATGTTATCCGCAAGGCCGAGGGACGGGAAGAGTTCCGTGATGCCATGCTTAAGATCGGGCTCAAGGTACCGAAATCATCTATTGTCCACACCATTGAGGATGCCATGGCAGCCGGCGACGATATCGGATTTCCCGTTATTGTGCGGCCGAGTTTTACCCTGGGCGGAACCGGTGGCGGCGTGGCTTATAACCGCCAGGAACTACGTGAGATGTGTACAGCGGGCCTGGATCTGTCCATGACCACCGAGATCATGCTTGAGCGCAGCCTGCTGGGCTGGAAAGAGTATGAGCTGGAGGTCATGCGTGATAAAAATGACAACGTGGTCATTATCTGCTCCATTGAGAATATGGATGCCATGGGCGTGCACACCGGTGATTCCATTACCGTAGCTCCCCAGCAGACTCTGTCGGATCGAGAGTACCAGGATATGCGGGATGCGGCTATTGCCATTATCCGGGAAATTGGAGTGGAGACCGGCGGTTCAAATGTTCAGTTTGCAGTCAATCCCGAAGACGGCGAACTGATGGTGATTGAAATGAACCCCCGGGTTTCACGCTCATCTGCTCTTGCCTCCAAGGCCACCGGTTTTCCTATTGCCAAGATTGCAGCAAAGCTGGCTGTGGGCTACACCCTGGATGAGATCAAAAACGATATCACCAGGGAGACCTATGCCTCCTTTGAGCCCACAATTGATTACTGCGTGGTTAAAATTCCCCGCTGGACATTTGAAAAGTTTCCTGAAACCGAAGACGTACTCTCCACTGCCATGAAATCGGTGGGCGAGACTATGGCCATAGGCCGGACGTTTAAAGAGGCCTTTCAGAAAGGTATGCGTTCCCTTGAGATCGGGCGTATGGGTTTTGGTTTTGATGGTAATGAGGAAATGAAGGACCTGCACCAGGACGACCTGGAACTGGGGTTGACAAAACCCAACTCCAAACGTGTCTGTTATCTGTTTGAGGCAATGCGTCGGGGCATGTCTATTGAACGAATGTATGATTTAAGTCGTATTGATCCCTGGTATTTGACCAACCTGCAGCAGATTGTAGACAAGGGGCACGAGATCCGGGAGCTTGGTTTTTCCGGGCTTGATGCGGATTTTCTCTATGAAGTGAAGCAGTACGGTTTTTCCGATGTTCAATTGGCCCATCTTACCGGTACTTCGGAAGATGATATTCGGCAGCTGCGTAACGATCATGCCATCCAGCCGGTTTACAAGCTGGTGGATACCTGTGCAGCCGAGTTTGAGTCGTATACGCCCTATTATTATTCAACCTATGACCAGGAAAACGAGTCTTATCCTTCAGATCGGAAAAAAATAATCATCCTGGGCGGCGGGCCCAATCGAATCGGCCAGGGAATCGAGTTTGATTACTGCTGTGTACATGCCTCCTTCGCCCTTAAAGAAATCGGGGTTGAATCCATCATGGTCAACTCCAACCCTGAGACCGTTTCCACGGACTACGACACGTCTGATCGGCTTTACTTTGAGCCCCTGACCAGAGAGGATGTTTTAAGTATTATTGAACGGGAAAAACCCGATGGCGTAATTGTCCAGTTCGGCGGCCAGACGCCGCTCAACCTGGCAGTAAAGCTGGACCAGGCCGGTGTCCCTATTGTCGGCACCCCGCCTGATGCCATTGACCGGGCCGAGGATCGTAAGCGTTTTCAGCAATTGCTGCAGAAACTCAGCCTGCGCCAGCCTGACAATGCTACTGCCCATTCGCTGGAAGAGGCACTGGCAGCGGTGGGGGACATTGGTTATCCCGTGGTTATGCGCCCCTCTTACGTGCTGGGCGGCCGTGACATGCGTATCGTTTATAATGAGCAGGGGATACGTGATTTTATGGGACTACCCAGTATTGCCGGTAGTGAACATCCGGTCCTGCTGGACCAGTTTTTAAAGGATGCCATTGAGGTGGATGTGGACGCAGTGTCTGATGGCAACAGGACGGTGATCGGAGGCATTATGGAGCATATTGAGGAGGCCGGGATTCATTCCGGTGACTCAGCCTGTGTAATGCCGCCTCATACCCTCTCTCCGGAAATGATCGATGAGATTACCCGGGCCACCAGGGCCATGGCCGGTGAACTGGGTGTTATCGGACTCATGAATGTCCAGTATGCCGTGAAAGGGGATGATCTCTATATCCTGGAGGTTAATCCACGGGCCTCGCGAACGGTTCCCTTTGTCTCCAAGGCAATCGGGGTGCCGCTTGCTAAGATCGCCACCAAGGTGATGATGGGTATTTCGCTTGAGGAACTTGGTTTTACGCAGGAAATTTCCATCAAACACTGGGCGGTGAAAGAAGCGGTTTTTCCCTTTGATCGTTTTGAAAACGTAGATACCCTGCTGGGACCGGAAATGAAGTCCACCGGTGAGGTGATGGGGATTGATGATAACCTCGGCCTGGCCCTTGCAAAGGCGCAGCAGGCCGCCGGACAGGATCTGCCCATGTCCGGCAACGTGTTTGTCAGTGTCCGTCACGGAGATAAGGATAATATGGTGTCGGTGGCAACCTCGCTTGCTAAGCAGGGATTTTCTTTGCTGGCAACCCGGGGTACTGCCGACAGGTTAGCTGAACATGGCGTGAAATGCGCGCGGGTAAATAAAATTTCCCAGGGCAGGCCTCATATCCTTGATAAACTTAAAGACGGGCAGGTGCAGTGGATTATCAACACCTCGTCCGGCACCAGAACCACTGAGGACTCATACTCGATTCGCAGGGCGGCCCTGGATTATCATATTCCGTACACCACCACTATTACGGGTGCCTCATCCATGGCCCAGGCTATTGCAACCCTGGCAAAACAGGAAATTACAGTGAAAACGGTACAGGAATTTTCAGCTGCCATTGACTGATTTGAAAACAGTCCCTACAGTATGCTGATATAGTCATTTCAGTACAGGGTAAATGTAAC
>JAYEKB010000279.1:0-3346 GCA_034660835.1 Thermodesulfobacteriota bacterium | reverse complement strand
TGAGCATGTGGCTGGTGATTGGTCTGACCATGATCCTGCTGTTTAATCTGTTCAATACGCCGCAGAATCCCCGTACCTCCATGACCTACAGTGAATTCTGGTCAAGTGTAGAGAGTGGAGCTATCAATAAGGTCACCATCCAGGGAGACAGAATTCTGGGAGCCGGTCAGGACGGTAGCCCGTTTATGACTGTGACTCCGGATGACACGGAACTTATTCCCATGCTGCGTGAATCAGGGGTTGATATTGCGGTCAAGGAAGGTGATAAGGAATCGCTGTGGATGTCCATTTTTATCTCCTGGTTTCCCATGTTGCTGCTGATTGGGGTTTGGATTTTCTTCATGCAAAAGATGCAGATGGGTGGCAAGGGCGGAGCTTTGAGTTTCGGTAAGACCCGCGCTAAACTGCAGAACGAGGGCGAAGTGAAGGTGACCTTTAAGGATGTGGCCGGAATTGACGAGGCCAAGGAGGAGCTTGAAGAAATTATTGATTTCTTGAGAGATCCTCAGAAGTTCACCAAACTTGGCGGCCGGATTCCAAAAGGCGTGTTGCTCGCCGGTGCTCCGGGAACCGGTAAGACCCTGCTGGCCAAGGCTATTGCCGGTGAAGCTCAGGTGCCGTTTTTTACCATCTCCGGATCCGATTTTGTGGAGATGTTTGTCGGTGTCGGTGCCTCCCGGGTCCGTGATTTATTCAACCAGGGCAAGAAAAATGCCCCCTGTATCATCTTTATTGATGAGATTGATGCAGTCGGTCGTCATCGCGGGGCAGGGCTCGGCGGTGGACATGATGAGCGTGAGCAGACCCTGAACCAGCTGCTGGTTGAGATGGATGGTTTTGAGGCCAATGACGGTGTTATTATCATTGCCGCCACCAACCGTCCTGATGTCCTTGATCCCGCATTGTTGCGCCCCGGTCGTTTTGACCGCCAGGTGGTGGTGCCGGTACCTGATATAAAGGGGCGGCAGCTGATCCTGGAAATTTACGGCAAAAAGACCAAAATGGCTGATGGCACAGACATGGCGGTCATTGCCCGTGGAACCCCTGGTTTTACCGGTGCAGACCTTGAGAACCTGATCAACGAAGCAGCCCTGATGGCTGCCCGGCAGGGTGCGGAAGAAATTGGCATTGACCTGCTGGAAAAGGCCAAGGATAAGATCATGATGGGTGCCGAGCGCAGATCCATGATCATATCCGACAAGGAAAAAGAGATCACTGCCTTTCATGAGGCCGGTCATGCCATAGTTGCCTGCTTGCTGCCTGGAACGGATCCCATTCACAAGGTAACCATTATTCCTCGCGGCAGGGCGCTGGGACTCACCATGCAGCTGCCGGTTGATGAGAAACATACCCATGCCAAGAGCTTCCTACTCAATACCATTGCCATCCTATTTGGCGGCCGGGTGGCTGAAAGTCTTATTTTTGATGAGATCACCACCGGTGCAGGCAATGATATTGAACGGGCCAGTGAACTGGCCCGGAAGATGGTCTGTGAATGGGGCATGAGTGAAGAGCTTGGCCCGCTTTCATACGGCAAGAAGGAAGAACAGATATTCCTGGGCCGTGAGATATCCCAGCATCGTGATTACAGTGAGGATACCGCTCGACAGATTGATGCTGCGGTCAAAGAAATTGTTCTTAATGCCAACGATTCCGTTACCCTCCTGCTCCAGGAAAATATCGATATCCTGAGGGCGGTTGCCGATGAACTGCTGGAAAAAGAGACCATCACCTTAGATGATATCGAGCGGATAATGCAGAACCTTAAAGAGGGTAAAGATCCTAAAGAGCCGATAGTTGAACCGAAACAACCAGAGGGAACAGCAGCAGCTGAAAAACCGAAACAACAGCAGGAGCAATCCAAACAGGCTGAAGAACCTGAGCAGGAAAAGCCGGAGGAAGGGGAGCAGGAGCCTGAAACTGCTCAAGCCTGATGTTTAAGGATTTCGGCGGTTGGTTATTCAGCCCACCCTGCAAAGTTTTACTCTGATTCTAATATGTAGTGTAGGGCGGGCTGTGCCCGCCAATAAAACCAAAAAGGCACGGGATAACTCCTGTGCCTTTTTTTATGAGGGAACGAAGATGAAAAAGCCACTGGTAATGGGAATACTCAATGTAACCCCGGATTCGTTCTCCGATGGCGGCAGTTTTACTTCTGAGGAAGCAATTGTCCGTCAGGTGGAGCAGATGATTTTAGATGGTGCCGATAGTATCGACGTGGGCGGCGAGTCCACCCGGCCCTTTGCAGAGCCTGTTCCGGAACAGGAGGAATTAAACCGTGTGATTCCTGCAATCAAAGCTATCCGTAAAATTTCGTCCACGATCCCGGTTTCCATTGATACCACCAAGGCATCCGTGGCCGGGGCCGCACTTGCTGCAGGTGCCACCATGGTTAACGACATATCCGCCCTGCGTCATGACCCGGAAATGGTTGAGATAGTCAAAGAAGGGTATGACGGACCAGTGATTATCATGCACATGCAGGGAACGCCCGGTGATATGCAGGTAAAGCCGCATTATGAGGATGTGGTTGCAGAGATATGTACTTTTTTTACCGACCGTATAGCTTGGATGGAAGCCCAAGGCATAAATCCCAGCCGGATCATCATCGATCCCGGTATCGGTTTTGGCAAGACCCTGGATCATAACCTGACGCTTTTAAGAAATATTCGAGAGCTTAAAAAACTCGGGCACCCTGTCCTGATCGGTCATTCACGCAAATCTTTTTTTGATAAACTGCTCCGGATTCCGGTGGAAAAACGGGACTGCCCGTCAGCCATCGTCTCAGCCCTCTGTGCGAAACAGGAGGCAGATATTTTGCGGGTTCATGATGTGGGGAAAACTGTTGCTGCTATCCGGTTGGCCGCGGTTTTGTGAGACTGCAGGCAGGAAGCAATCAGTAAGCGGCTGACAGCGAAACGGAAACTCTTGCAAGAGTCGATACCCCTTCCCCGTACCCAACCCACAGCCGATATCATGGAAACAGCAGATGATATATTGGCATGACATTACGCACAGTTATGGGACAACCGAATAGAGTAAAAGCATCAGGAAATCTTAGTATGAAGTGAAACGATTGCTTTGCAAGTGGCTGGTGCGCAGAGGCAAACAAGGAAGTATGGCTTATCTCTGCCGGATTCATTCCCTGGCCCTACCTGCCCCCGGATTATGTGTTTTGGCTTGAATATTGCCGATATTTGAATTATATTTATATAATTATTCTTATTGTGTGTGATAATCGTGTGGTTGCTGAGCTTATTTTTTTATGTGTAGGAGAGACATATTGTGAACAGAAAAAAAATCATCCAGATACTGACATCCCTTGCCGTCCTGGGCTGCCTGTTGC
>JAYEKB010000278.1:0-2571 GCA_034660835.1 Thermodesulfobacteriota bacterium | reverse complement strand
GTAAACCAGCGCCGGACACAACCGACACCTATCCGGGAGTGTATTGCCTGCGTACCAGTCAGACAGGTTGGGACGAGTCTAGATTATGGAAAACCTATACCATGCTGACTGATCTTGAAGCGGTGTTTCGTTCGTTGAAATCGGAACTTGGTTTGCGCCCAATTTGTTACCACCGGCCAGAAATAGACCCACCCACCGGTGAATAACGGACCCACCCCACCGGTGATTACTCATTCCCAAGCACCGGTTTCGAGACCCACCCTGATTTAATTCCTTTTATTTCTTATGTGCCGTTGTTTTCCTGAGTAATTCAGGAGGACATCATGGCAAACAATACCTATCTCAAAAAGCGTCCCTGCAGAATTTGCAGAAAATGGTTTTCGCCACATCCACGTCTTGGTGACCGACAAAAAACTTGCGGCACCAAAGAATGTCAGAAAAAATGGCATGCAAAAAAATGCGCTCAATGGAACCGACAGCACCGTGCCACTTTCCAAGCAAATTATCTGAGCAAAAAACTTCAAGTCGTTCAAAATCAGGCCACTGAAAAATCACCTTCACAACTGCATAAATCCGGCATTTTCCCTAAACTACCCCAGGAAGTGATTCAAGAAGTGATAAGTGCGCAACAACTTGTAATTGCAGAATATCTCTCACAAGTACTCTTAAGGTCAGTTCAAGAGGTGATACGGGTACAACATACTGATATATTGAGAAAAGTGAAACGACTACCTCAATGTGGCTATTCAAGAGGTGATAGCCAGGTGATATCTCCCTGAGTTATCATTGTTCATCCATAAGGGGAGAAAAAGGATGACAGAGACAACACAGGAAACGACGAATATTTCCATTGATCAATTCAGTGAACAGTATGGCAACCTGCGGATAATCAATCCCAAGGCAGATAAGGCCATGGTGCACTCGTTGGAAAAATATGGCCAGTTAACTCCGGTGGTGGTCACCAGAACCGGTACAGATGAATATGAACTACTTGATGGCTTTAAACGGCTGCGCGGTGGGCGGGCCTTGTCATTTACCCACCTTCGCTCCCTGATTCTGGAATTAAACAAACGGGCGGGTAAGGCGGTCATCATGCAGTTGAACTGGGTTGGAAAAACCATCAGCAGCATGGAAGAAGCACTGGTGCTGCATTCCCTGTGCTATGAGGATAAATTATCCCAGGTGGAGATAGCCACCCTTCTTGGCCGTCATAAAAGCTGGGTCAACAGGAGGATTGCCCTCATTGAGCGATTATGCGATGAGGCGCAAAACAGCATCAAGCTTGGATTAATACCCGTGAGCATGGGAAGGGATCTGGCCCGGTTGCCACGTGGCAACCAGGAACCACTGTTAGAGACAATCCATAAACATCATTTAACCTGCCGGGAAACCAGAAAAATCGCTGCGTCCTTACTGATGAGACCCAAACATGAACATGCTTCAATTCTGGCCAGCCCATGGGAGCTCCTTCGTCCTGAAGAGCAGGAAGGCATTGTCCAGGACAAGAACCTTGACCCTCTTGTCAAGGAACTGCAACGTAAGCTGGTAACCATGGAACGTCATTGTCTTGGCGTAGCGTGTGTACTCGGTTCTACGGTGCTGAGCCAGTTTACAGAAAAAGAGGAACTGTTGCTCATCAACTGTTGCAAGCAGGCAATGAGCAGTGTGGAACGGGTTCTTAATGATCTGCAGCAGACTGTTACCCCATAGGGAAAGCCATGATTCCCTTTATACGCAACCGGGAAGAGTTGGAACATCATCTTGTCGCCCTGCATGGAGACGGTTGGAGTATACGAGGCCTGGCCAGGCATTTTTCCATCGGTCGCAACACCGTCCGAAAAATTATACGCAAATATGACGATCAACGTGAGAGTGGCCATGACATTCTCTGTAAAACCCAAAAAACAGTTGTCCGCCCCAGCAAACTTGATCCTTTTGCAGGACAAATCAAGGAGATTGTAGAAGAGTTTCCAGGCCTCAGCGGACAACGAATTTTTGAAAAGCTGCAGGACAGCGGTTATGATGGTGGTATCAGTATCCTCCGGGAACGGTTGCGCATCCTTCGTCCGGTACCCAAAAAAACACCCATTGTCCGTTTTGAGACCGACCCCGGTCTCCAGGGGCAGATGGACTGGTCTCCATACACGATAAAGTTTACCCATGTAGAGAAAATCCAGGTCAACTGTTTTTCCTATATCCTGGGTTTTTCCAGACGGCAGTATATTGATTTTACCCCCCGTCGGGATTTTTACACCCTGATCCGCCGGCACCAGGACACCTTCAATCATTTTGGCGGAGTTCCTCATCATTGCCTGTATGACAGTGAAAAGACCGTAGTCCTTCGTTGGGAAGCAGGACAACCTGTCTTTAATCCTTCTTTTTCGGCCTTTATCACCCATTACCACTGTCGTCCTATAGCCTGTCAGCGAGGGCGGCCGGAAACAAAGGGAAAAATAGAGAGGCCGTTTCAATACGTTGAAAATAACCTGCTGGCAGGTCGTAAGTTCCGGGATCTTGATGACCTGAAATCCTGCGCCAGGTGGTGGCTGAAAAACAAATCAGATCGGCATG
>JAYEKB010000277.1:0-2575 GCA_034660835.1 Thermodesulfobacteriota bacterium | reverse complement strand
TTACCCGGCCATACAGTTCAGCGTTCATAAAGTTGCCGATTCTTCCCAACCCGAGGCCAATGGGGACGGTTACTACGTACAGATCTGCTCCCTTCCAGAAATTTATATTGTGACGTCTGCAGTACAGACCGCCGCAGACAAGCACACCGATACAACCGCCATGAAAGGACATGCCGCCCTGCCAGGTGGCAAGGATTTCAAGGGGATGCTGCAGGTAGTAGGACAGGTTATAGAAGAAGATATAGCCCAGCCTGCCGCCCAGGATGACCCCGGCAATGATAGCAAGATTCAGGTTGTCCAGGTGTTTGAGCATCTGCTTCCATTGAAACAGCTTGGCCTGGTATCTGACCAGCAGGTAGGCCGCTAAGAAACCTAGAATATACATCAGCCCGTACCAGCGTACCTGGAGCGGACCAAGGGAAAAGATAACCGGATCAATATTTGGGTACGGGAGCATATCGTGTGTCGGTTTACGATTTATCGTTTACAAGATGAATTGTCTTTTCTGCTGTTACAAAATTCCCATCTTTTTCAAATGAACCTGGAGTACGGAGATTGCTGCCGGGGTAATGCCGGAAATTCGTGAGGCCTGGCCCAGTGACAGGGGCTGGACATTGTTTAGTTTTTCCACCACTTCGTTGGACAGTCCGGGCAGGCCGGTATACTGCATGTCCTCGGGCAGTCGTGTACGTTCCAGTTTTTTGAAGCGGTCCACCTGCTCCTGCTGGCGCTTGATATAGCCGGCATATTTTATCTGCAGCTCAATTTCATCTCCAAAATCCAGATCGCTTAAATCAAGGGGCAGTTCAAGTGCAGCCCGCCGGGCAAGCCGGACAAGGTGTTTCATTCTGATTTCCGGTCTGCGCAGCAACTCGGTCATGGTCATGGGCTGGCTGATGGGGGTGCTGTCGATTTCAGCCAGGTAGTCGTTGACCGCTGCAGTCGGCCTGATGCGAAGGCACTCCAGCAGGTTTACGGTCTCTTCAATGGATTTTTTCTTGGCACAGAATTTCTGCCAGGTTTTCTCATCAATCAGTCCCAGCCGAAAGCCGATCTCCCGCAGCCGCAGGTCGGCATTGTCCTCGCGCAGCAGCAGCCGATATTCGGCCCGGGAGGTAAAGAGTCGGTACGGTTCTTTGGTGCCCAGGGTAACAAGGTCGTCAACGAGTACGCCGAGATAGGCCTGGGAACGGTCCAGAATCAGAGGGTCTTCCCCGCGCACCAGTTTGACCGCATTAATGGCAGCAATCAGCCCCTGGCCTGCCGCCTCTTCATATCCCGATGTGCCGTTGATCTGACCGGCATGGAACAGACCGGTTATCCGTTTGCTTTCCAGCGATGGTTTAAGTTCCAGCGGATCAATATAATCATATTCAATGGCATAGCCGGGTCGGATGATACGGACTTTTTCCAGACCAACAATGGAATGCACCATGTCAACCTGTGCCTGCAGGGGCAGGCTGGTGGGAATGCCGTTGGGATAGACTTCAACCGTATCCAGTCCCTCCGGTTCCAGGAATACCTGGTGCCGCCCCTTGTCGGGGAAACGCATGACCTTATCTTCAATAGACGGGCAGTACCTGGCACCGACGCCTTCAATGATGCCCGCATACATTGGTGACTGGTCAATGGCTTTGCGGATAATTTCGTGGGTTTTTTCGTTGGTATGGGTGATATAGCAGGGCAGTTGGGGTAGTTTTGGAGTTTTTCCGCTGGCAAAAGAAAACAGGGAGGGCGGATCGTCAGTATACTGTGCCTCTAAGCGAGAGTAGTCAATTGTGTTACCGTCCAGACGGGGCACGGTGCCGGTCTTCATGCGGCCTACAGCAAAGCCTGTCCGGCGATACCATTGGGCAAGCCGGGTGGAAGGGGCATCACCCATACGACCGGCCGGGAAGTTTTTCAGGCCGACATGGATGAGGCCGTTTAAAAAGGTACCAGTGGCAACCACTACCGCCCGAACCGAGATAATTTCGTCCAGCGAGGTTCGGATACCCATTACCCGGTCATCCTTGACCAGGATCTCGTCCACTACTGTCTGCCTGATTTCCAGGTTTTTCTGGTTTTCCAGAACTGTTTTCATGCGCAGCCGGTAGAGCAGCCGGTCTGCCTGGGCTCGCGACGAACGGACCGCCGGGCCTTTGCTGGTGTTGAGTCTGCGAAATTGGATGCCGGTGGCATCAATATTTTTTGCCATCTCGCCGCCCAGGGCATCGATCTCCTTGACCAGGTGCCCTTTGGCCAGTCCGCCGATGGCCGGGTTACAGGACATGGCACCGATGGTGTCAACATTGATGATGCAGACAAGAGTCCTGCATCCCAGGCGGGCACAGGCCAGGGCGGCCTCGCAGCCGGCGTGTCCGGCCCCTATAACGGCAATGTCAAAGTCAGGCATGGGTAATAAGGTTTCAGGTTTCAGGTATCAGGTATCAGCAGTCAGTCGTTTGCGCAGGGAAGCAAATGCTGACGCCTGAGACCTGAGGGCTGATACCTTTAGTTTCAGGTGGCAGGTTGCGGGAATGGTCCATAACCGTATATAATGATGTGTTGGTTGTATGAAACATTTTATAGATGC
>JAYEKB010000276.1:0-2585 GCA_034660835.1 Thermodesulfobacteriota bacterium | reverse complement strand
ATCTTTTTTGCCAGATCAGGATTCAGGTTATGGGCATAACCGAAGGAAGAGGTCGGGAATTTCTCGCTGGTAAAAATAATACGAAAATCGTCGGCATTGATTCTGCCAGCCTCAGCCATCCGCTTAAAAACATCCCCGGCAACCGGGGCTGCATCATAATCACCATGGGCAACGCCGAGAATTGATTGATCATGTTTTCCGGAGTAGACTACGGTATAATCTTTGTCCGGGACAATACCATGCTGCGGGAAGATCGCCCGAGGGGCGAGATTGCCGGAGTTGGATGAGGCGGAGGTATGGGCAATCCGTTTACCCTTGATGTCCTCAAGTTTCTTGATATCGCTGTCTTTTCTGGTCACCAACAGCAGGTTGTACCCCTGAAAACTATCTTCATAGCCCTTAACCGCTATCGGTACATAGCCAGCCAGGTTTACCGCAAAACCGGTCGGTCCGGTTGAGAAACCGGCAATATGCAACCGGCCGGAACGCATCGCCTCAACCTCGGCTGCATTGGACTGTACGGTATAGTAGATTACTTTTTTGCCGGTTGCCTTTTCCAGATACTTCTGGAAATCGGCAAAGGCATCCTTGTACACTGCAGGATCTTCAACCGGAGTATAGGTGAAAACAAGCGTCTTGGGGTCTTTCCAGTCTTTTGGATCCTTGGGTGTGTCCGCTACAAGATCCATGTTCTCGTCGCAATACATTTCATCAAGTGTGCCTCGATTTTTGCAGTCCTCAGCCGCATAGGCGATACCTGCCAGAAACGAAAACGCCACCATGAATGCCAGAATTCTTTTCAACATTTTTGACCTCTCTGCTTTGGGGTTACGTGAAAAAACTACCGTGAACACAGGTTGACTTGCCGGATAATGCCATCACCGGACAGCTCGTTAGGCTTACCCCCACAGCCAGCACAAAAAATCGGACAAAACCTGGCTGCAAGGATCTTGCATGACCATAAAATCTCCACTTCTTACCAATGTGTTATATCTATCGGTTTTCACCTTGAACTGTCAAGCTCCAACTGCTCAATAACTGAGAAAGATTTCACAGGGATGATATGCTTTAGTGACTTCCAGATACCTCCTCGGATGTGTCACAACAGAGTAAGGCCAGGAATGCAGGCGCATCACATCCTGGATAACTACTGCCAACTGTTGCTATAAATAGGCAGAAAGCCGTTGACTTCCAACCCGCTGTTTAATACCTGTATATGTATTTCCGGGACTTGGAGCTATGCAGACAATCTGAAACGGAAGTTTATGGAGCATGTTTACTATGAACAGACAGCAACTGGGCAACAGTCATCTATCAGTCACGCCGATGGGCCTTGGCCTGGCCGCATTGGGACGTCCAGGTTATATCAACCTGGGACATGTCGACGACCTGAACCATAATCACGATGTTGCGGCCATGGAAGCAAAGGCACATGCGGTATTGGATGCGGCCTGGGAAGCCGGTATCCGCTATTTTGATGCAGCAAGGTCATACGGAAAGGCTGAAGAGTTTCTGAGCTCCTGGCTGGCGAAACGGAAAATTGGAGAGACGGCCGTCACAGTTGGCTCCAAATGGGGCTACACATATACTGCCGACTGGCAGGTCAGCTTGCCAACAAGGCAGAAACATGAGGTTAAAGACCATTCGCTGCCGATATTACAGCGTCAAATTCAAGAAAGCACAACCGTGCTCGGCGGCCATCTCGATTTGTACCAGATTCATTCAGCCACTCTTGACAGCGGCGTTCTGACCAACAAGGCGGTGTTGATGGAACTGGCCAACCTGCGTAATAATGGGCTGGCAATTGGTTTTTCGGTCAGCGGCACCGGGCAGGCTGACACCATCCAACGGGCATTGGAAATTGAGTTTGACGGCGTTCTGCTCTTTTCGGCCGTACAGGCAACCTGGAATCTGCTGGAGCAGTCAACGACTCCCGCCCTGCAGGCGGCACATGAGGCAGGTCTTGGTGTAATTATCAAAGAAGGGCTGGCCAACGGCCGTTTAACTACGCGTAACGATTCCCCCGACTTTCAACACCAGATGACCCTGCTGCAAGCGCGAGCAGAGGCACAAAACAGCACAGTGGACGCCCTGGCGCTGGCAGCTGTAATCAACCAGCCCTTTGTTGACATAACCTTGAGTGGCGCCGCACGCGTTGAACATCTGCAATCCAACCTGCAGGCGTTGAAAATAACATGGAACGATGCTTTGGAGGAGATGTTGCGAGAATTGGTGGAACCGGTCGAAAACTATTGGCACATACGCAGCCGATTGGTGTGGAATTGAAAGATTAATCTATGGGAGGTTCTGTCTCTCGGTAGAAGAAAGCCGGTAGAAGAAAGTACGAAAAAGGTATTGATTAGGTTCTGGTTGAAGCAACAAGCTCAGTGAACTTTCTAATATTCTTGGATTAGCTCTTGTTTAGTTGTACTCCCTGGTCTTGTGGAACATAATGTCTGGAAACAGCTCGGCTGTATGATTTAGCCGCCACTGACCGTCGGCCAGAAAAGCCAGCTCTCCTTCCCCGTCCCGGGCCAGGCTTGCCTGATTTTTTGCTTCAAACTCTTTCATTTTTTTGGGATCAT
>JAYEKB010000275.1:0-2592 GCA_034660835.1 Thermodesulfobacteriota bacterium | reverse complement strand
TCACTGTTGTCAATGGAATGGAACTGTTCCGGTAACTTGCTCTTCATCTGTTACTTTGACTGTTTCTTCAAGGTGAGCAATGGGCTGGCAATGAAGATCGAGGAATAGGTTCCCACAAGCACACCGGCGAGCAGGGCAAAAGAGAAATCGTGAATTGCAGAACCGCCAAAGAAGAACAGGGCACCCAGCACCATGGATGTTGTCAGCGAGGTAACAATGGATCGGGCAAGCACATCATTAATACTGACATTGATAATGTCTGAGAATTTCTTATCGTGCAGCTTGCCCATGTTTTCACGAATACGATCAAAGACGACCACCGAGTCATTGAGTGAATAACCGGCCAGGGTGAGCAGTGCGGTGACCAGCAGCAGGGTTATCTCCATGTTAAGCAGCCAGCAGATACCCAGTACGATCAGAACATCATGGAAGGTTGCCGCCGCAGCGGCCAGGCCGAAGCTGAAATCAAAGCGGATGGCCAGGTAAACAAGCGCACCAAGGAGCGAGATACCAATGGCCTGGATGGCTTTGTTGCGCAGCACCGCGGAAATGGATGAGCCGATTTCAGACTGGCTTTCAAGCACAAAGCCCTTGTCGCTTCCTGTTGTGGACAGAATCTCGGTGATTTCGTCACCGAGATGACCCACTGTATCCTCAGGTTTTTTCATCTTAACAATCAGCCGGTTTTCACCGGTAACCTGTTGCAGGTCAACGGAATCGTAACCGTTTTTTGTTAAGGATGAGCGAATCTCATCAAGCTGAAACGGCTGTTCTGCCTTGTACTGCAGTAGGGAACCGCCGGAAAAATCAACACCCATGTTGGCATCACCGCGCAGGATTTCCACAAAGGAAACCAGACCCATGATGACCAGCACCGCGGACAAGCCAAAGGCAAACTTTTTAATGGCCATGAAATCAAAATTTGGTTTTTTGATAAAGCGCATGAATTTCAGGTCAGGCAGTTTTCTGCCGGTGTACAGCCATTCATAAATCAACCGTGTACAGAACAAAACCGCAAACAGGTTAAAGATAATGCCCAGCGACAGGGTAACGGCAAAACCTTTAATTGGACCGGTACCGAACAGGAACAGGGCAAGGGCCGTGATCAGGGTGGTTACCTGGGAGTCGACAATGGACCAGAAGGCCTTGTTGAACCCGGAGTCAACGCCGGATTTTACGGATTTGCCCAGTGCAAACTCCTCGCGCATTCGTTCAAAGATAAGGACGTTGGCATCAACCGCCATACCGATTGAGAGGATGATGCCGGCAATACCGGGCAGGGTCAGGGTGGCCCCGAGCATGGCCAGCCCGGAGAACAGGAATAAAATATTGAGTACCAGGGCAAAGTCGGCAATAATACCGGAGAGCCGGTAGTAAATGACCATGAAAACCAGCACCATCAAGGCGCCGAACAGGCCTGCGGTAAGTCCCTTATTGATTGAATCCTGGCCCAGACTGGCACCGACGGTCAGGTTCTGGATAATTTCAACCGGAGCGGGCAGGGCGCCGACCCGGAGGACAATGGCAAGGTCGGTTGCCTCTTCGTGAGAAAAACTTCCTGAAATCTGGGCCGAGCCGCCCAGGATTTTTTCGCGGATCACCGGAGCCGAACGTACCACCTCGTCCAGAACAATGGCCAGCCGCCTGTTGACGTTTTTCTCGGTGATGTTGCCGAATAACTTGCCACCCCGGCCGGTGAGATCAAGGCTGACGTATGGTTCATTAAAGGTTCCTCCGATTCGGACCTGGGCATTTTTTACCATTTCACCGGTCATCAGCACCGGGCTGTTTATGAGAATGGGAACCTTGCTTTCCCGCTTAGTCTGGTTGTCAATGATACGCTGATAGTAAATTTCAGTTCCCTTGGGCAGGCGGCTCTGCAGGGAAAGATTGAGCTGTTTGCGTGAATCGCCTTCTTTCCACTGACCGCTGTTGACAGCCTGGTTGATGAGCTCTGCCAGGTCGATACCGGCATCATCGGCAACCAGTTTAAATTCCAGCTGTGCTGTCTGGCCGATCAAATCCATGGCCCGGTCTGGATCTTTAATGCCGGGTAGCTGGACTACGATTTCATCTTCACCCTGGCGGATGATCACCGGCTCGGCAACACCAAACTGGTCAATACGGTTTCGGATAATCTCAAGGGACTGGGCCACCGCATTTTTACGGATAAAATCAATCTCGTCTGTAGTCAGTTTAAGGCTGATGCGCGGAAAGCTTCCCTCTTCGGCTGCCACGGTGATGTCAAGGTTGGGAAAATCCTCCTTGATAACCTGGTTGATAGTGTCCACGGCACCGGTATTGGGCAGGGTAAAGATAACCTGACCGGGATCGGCAGAATCGAGCTGCACGGCGGATATATTTTTTTCAGCCAACCCTTCTTTCAGATCGGATGCAGCAAGCTCAAGGGAGTTTTCCACCGCCTTGTCCAGATCAACCCGCAGGACCAGGTGCATGCCGCCCTGGAGGTCAAGGCCCAGTTTCAGTCCTTCCGGTGCAAGGTATTTTTTCCACCAGTCCGGTGCACCGGCGTAAAATGAGGGCACAAGGGTCATGATGGAAAAGAGGATAACGGTAAAGAGCAGCCCGATT
>JAYEKB010000274.1:0-2596 GCA_034660835.1 Thermodesulfobacteriota bacterium | reverse complement strand
ACGGCCCAGGAAATTGCACGTTTGATTAATCGAACCGCCGGTGACGAGATTATCGACATCGCTCTGGGCCAAATGAAGGTTCTGGCAGCCAGAATCTATGACGATTCTCCACTGGCCAACAAGAACCTCATTGAAATCGGCCGGACCTACAACGACTTCCCCTTCCGGGTTGTGGCTATCTCCCGCGGTATCACCACCATCATACCCGGCGGTAAACATGAAATCCTGCCCAATGACCAGATTCTCATCATGGCCGGCAAAGAAAATCTGCCTCGCCTCATGGAGCTGACGGGAATCCGGCAACAGCGCAGACATCGGGTAATGATTCATGGCGGCGGACTTGTCGGCAGTCGCCTTGCCGAATTACTCAGCAAAAACGTTAAGGTCAGACTGATCGAAAAAAATGAAAAACGGGCAGAAGAGCTCTCCTCGAGACTGCTTAATACCGAGGTGCTCCACGGCGATGGATCGGACAAAAACGTGCTTGAAGAGGCGGGCCTGCCAGACATGGATACCTTCATAGCCACTACCGACAAAAACGAGACCAACATCATGAGCTGCCTGCTGGCTAAACAGCTCATGACCGGAAACTGCGAAGGCCCCATGTGCAGCCTTAAAAAAACCATCTGCCTGGTTGATAAAGAGGATTACATGGTGCTGGCCTCGACCAGCGGCTCGGATATTGTTTTGAACAAAAAAATCCTGGCCGGCAACGAAATCCTCACCTTTATCCGACAGAGTGAGATGCTTTCCGTGATGCACATGCACGGCTTTGACGCAGAGGTCGTCGACCTGCTGGCAGCCCCCGGCTCGCCGGTTACCCGCAAATCACTTGCCCAACTTGACGCATCCCTGTCCGGACACATCATCATCGGCAGTGTGTTTCGCGACGGCACCTGGTCCACCGCCGTGGGCTCTACTCATATCCAGAAAGGAGACCGGGCCATCGTCATCTGTAACTCCGACTACTTAAAAGATGTACGAAAGCTGTTTTCCGCGTAACCATTCATAATAAAGGTATGTTTTCTTTGTCGTTTAAGAAACCTCGTTAATCGGCCCTTACAACTTAGATTTAAAAAACCGCAGCCGGTTTGCGTTGGAGACCACGGTAACCGATGACAGGGCCATGGCAGCCGAAGCAAACATGGGCTGCAGCAGCCAGCCGGTAAAGGGGTAGAAAACACCTGCAGCGAGCGGGATACCGACTACATTGTAAAAAAAGGCACCAAACAGGTTCTGCTTGATGTTGCGAATGGTGGCCTGGGAGATAGCAATAGCCACCGACACATGGGCCAGTGAATCACCGGCAAGGGTGATGTCGGCATTGTCTATGGCCACATCAGTTCCCGAGCCAATGGCAAAGCCTGTATCCGCCTGGGCCAGGGCCGGGGCATCGTTGACACCGTCTCCCACCATGCCGACCTTGTGTCCCTTTTCCTGCAGGGTTTGCACCACCTGCAGTTTTTCCTCGGGCAGGACCTCGGCATGTACTTCCGTAATCCCCAGCTCACGGGCCACTGCCTCGGCCGTTGCCCTGTTATCACCGGTACACATCACCACTGCAACTCCCTTGTCCTGCAACATCCTGACTGCCTTTACTGAATCCTCACGCACCGGATCGCGTAGAATTAACAGCCCCAGCGCCTGGTGTTCATTACCAAGCCAGATCGGGGTTGCGCCCTGTCCTGCCTGTTCACCAGCAATTGCGCTCAACTCTGCCGGCAGGGTCAGTCCGTTATCTGCAAGGAAATGGTGATTGCCCAGATAACAGGTTACACCATCAACCAGCGCCTGCACGCCTCTGCCTGTTACTGCAGTAAAATCACGCAGGGGAAGCGGTTCAACTCCCTGCTCTTGTGCGCTGGTAAGTACCGCTTCGGCAAGTGGATGTTCAGAGCCCGCTTCCAGGCTGGCGGCAAGTTGCAGCAACTGGGTACTGTTACCCCCCCCTGACACAGGATGAATATCGGTTACAGCAGGTCGTCCCATGGTCAGGGTCCCTGTCTTATCCACCACCAGATGGTCCAGGGTTGCCGCCGACTGCAGTGCATCCGAATTGCGAATCAGGATATTCAACTCGGCTGCCCGGCTGGTGCCGACCATGATGGCAATCGGGGTGGCAAGACCAAGGGCGCAGGGACAGGCAATCACCAGTACCGCTATCCCTGCTGTCAGGGCATAGGCCAGGCGTGGATCAGGCGCGACCAGGTACCAGATAATAAAGGTCAGCAGAGAAATTAAGATCACCGTTGGCACAAATATCGAGGAAACCTTATCAGCCAGTCGGCCGATGGGCGGCTTACTGATCTGAGCCCGTTTAACCATGTTGATGATATGGGCCAGGGTAGTGTCCTCACCCAGGCTGGTCACCTTAAAGGTGAAGGAACCGGACTCGTTCATCGTGCCGCCGGTCACATGATCACCTTTGCCTTTCTTTACCGGCAGCGGTTCGCCGGTGAGCATGGACTCGTCCACCGGGGACTGCCCGTCCACGATCTCACCATCTATGGGAATCTTTTCACCGGGCCTAACCCGGATACTATCGTCAAGACGAAGCAGAGACACAGGGATTTCCAGCTCCTGATTTCCACGTACC
>JAYEKB010000273.1:0-2603 GCA_034660835.1 Thermodesulfobacteriota bacterium | reverse complement strand
GATGCGACCGCACCTGCTTTGTCGCTGCAGGAGCAGGCATAGGCAACTATCGGAGTCTGCGCTTACCTGCCTACTCCTGCGCTCAGCGCATCTGCAGCCTCCTCGACTTGTGAAATATGCGGGCTAACGGTCCATTCTGATCATATCTCTCACAGTGCTTTGACCTGAAAGCAAATTCTTGTTCTTTACCATTTCCTAATCAAGAAGACCTTCCGGCCAATTCTCACTATTAGATCATTTCTCAAAATTTCCACATTACACCTTATCTCTACTGTTTTGTTGAGCAAACCCATTGATTGTCATTCTGTTAAATCTGGTTGCCCAGTATTGTTTTACCAACCCCAGCCGGGGTAAGGTTGAAATGGTGGGCTATTTCACTCCAACTCATTTTTTTCTGCCGGGCCATGGAAATTATTCCTTCCAGAGGGGTTGTGGTCTGTTTATTTAAAGCAAAAATCAGACCGAGTTCCTTGTTGGAAAAGTTTTGGCTGCGCAGGGTGCTGATTGTTTCCGGCTGGGCATTATAGTACCTGCTGATCATGGCATCGGTTATCAGAGCGGTGATGTCGTGATCAGCTGATCCTGCAGTAATATTGGCAAAAACAGGATCAGTGCTGATGCTTCCCTGCAGGGAGGGTGATTTCAAAATACTTTGCCAGCTTCCTCCGTTATCACGGATGGAAAGCAGGGCATCCATGGGGGCCTGTGTCCTGTCGGCAATGTAAAGAGCAATCAGCAGATCATCGGGATCAACGCCTCCTTTCATTTTCATCATGACGATCTGTCGTTTTGATACACCTAAAGTTGCCGCAATAAGCGAGTTAAAGCTGGTAGTCAGCAGATAGTCGTCTGCCGCAAACTTATGGGCCGGATCATAGCTGCGCTCACGAAAACAGTGGCAGTTGTCAGTCTGTCCGGCAGTCGCAGGATCGGGTGGTGACAGGATAAGAAGACAGGAGAGTACGAGGAACAGGATTGATTTCATGATATTGTACTGTATGGTAAAGAAAGGAGTCGTGAATGTGGAATTTGATTGAAGACTATTTTTGTAATCCGCCAAAGGCGGGAAGTATATCACCTTATAGCTTTAACCCTGAATCTTAAACCTTTTTGTCAGACGGAGTAACAATGATGATTCATGTTGTAAACTATGCAACCGGGCAGGGAGAAGAGGTCATGGCCAACCTGCGTGATCGTTTTGTCCTGGCCGACTCCACCTGTCGTCAGACAGTAACGGATATTCTTGCGCAGGTTCAATCCCGGGGAAACGACGCGGTAGTGGAATATACCCGTAAATTCGATGCACCGCAAATGAAGAAAGAGCAGTTGCGGGTAACTGAGCAGGAGTTTGACCGGGCAGCAGCTGATGTGGATGATGCTTTCATGGAAACCCTCAGCTTTGCAGCCGAACGAATTCGTACATTCCATGAACGGGAAATGGAAGATTCCTGGTTTCTGACCCGTGATGACGGTACCATTACCGGTCGGCTGGTACGGCCGGTGGATTCCGCCGGACTCTATGTGCCCGGCGGTCAGGGCGGTTCGACACCGCTGGTGTCCTCGGTACTGATGAACGGTATTCCAGCTGAAATTGCCGGGGTCAAGAGGCGGGTGATGATGACCCCGCCCGATAATGAAGGGTGGATCAGTTCGGCCCTGCTTATGGCTGCACGGGAAGTGGGTGTCACAGATGTGTACAAGGCCGGGTCTGCCTGGGCTATTGCAGCCCTTGCCTTTGGCACTGAGTCTATCCAGCCGGTGGATGTTATTGTCGGACCGGGCAACCAGTTTGTCACCGAGGCTAAACGTCAGGTTATGGGAAGGGTGCGCATTGATATGATTGCCGGTCCCAGCGAGGTGTTGATCGTTGCCGATGATTCAGCAACTCCAGCCTATATTGCCGCAGATATGCTGGCCCAGGCAGAACACGATCCCCAGGCCTTGGCCCTGCTGATTACAACAAGTCAGTCCGTTGCCGATGGGGTTGTGGCCGAGCTTGATAAACAGCTGCCGCTTCTCAGCCGTGAGGATATTGCAAGAACGTCCCTGCAGAAACGGGGAACAGTCCTGCTGGTGGACAGCATTGAACAGGGAATCGAGTTGGCTAACGAAATTGCCATCGAACACCTTGAGCTGCAGGTGGAGGATCCCTGGCAGTGGCTGCCGAAAATCAACCATGCCGGGGCAATTTTCTTAGGCCCGTATACGCCCGAGGCTGCCGGTGATTACGTTGCCGGGCCCAACCATGTGCTGCCTACCATGGGTACGGCCAGGATCTCCTCTGCGCTTGGCGTAGAAACCTTTTTAAAGAAGAGCTCGATCATATCCTATTCCCGCCAGGCCCTGCTTGCTGATGCCGACCATATTCAACGACTTGCCGGGCTGGAAGGTTTGAGTGGTCATGCTCATTCCGTTGCCGTGCGGGTTGAGTCGGAAACCAGAAACCAGAAGTCAGATGACGGAAGTCGGAATGGAACCCCTAACCCGCATATTTCATGAACACTTTGCTCATTTTAAGGTAACCTCTGTAAATCATATGATAAAATTGCGCATTATTCCCTACTTTAAATTTGCAAAGTGTTCACCGAAGGCAAGCCGATGCG
>JAYEKB010000272.1:0-2605 GCA_034660835.1 Thermodesulfobacteriota bacterium | reverse complement strand
CGTCTGACTGCCGCTGAAAGCGAGATTCTTCTCTATAGGAAGCATCCTTCTCCTTATATGGTATGGGCCATGGTCAAGTATGGACTGGTTCGCTGGCTGCGGCTATGAAGCATAGTCTAATTGACCGGCAATCTGTTTCTGTTATTATCCCGACCTGGAATGGGGCGCAATGGCTGGAAGAAGTGCTGTCCGGGCTTGAGCAGCAGACCCTTGTTCCCAACGAAATCATTGTTGTCGATTCCGGTTCAACCGACGGAACCCTGGATATTGTCCGACGTCATGGTGTCCGGCTTGTTGAAATATCCCAGCAGGAGTTTGACCATGGCGGGACCAGGACCATGGCCGCCGGCCTGGCTGCGGGCGATATTCTGGTCTTTATGACCCAGGATGCCGTACCTGCAGGCAGAGACGCCCTTGAGCAGCTGGTCCAGCCCTTTGCTCAGGATGAGACAATTGCCGCCGCCTATGGCAGGCAGCTGCCAAACAGTAATGCAACCCCTTTCAGTGAGCATCTGCGTCTTTTTAACTATCCGGATCAATCCGAGGTGCGCTGCTGGGCCGATCGCAGTCAATACGGGTTTAAGACTATTTTTATATCCAACTCTTTTGCCGCATATCGCCGTAATGTGCTGGCTGCCCATGGTTTTTTTCCAAAACGGCTTCTTTTTGGTGAAGATACCTTGACAGTGGCAAAGTTGCTTGAAAATGGCTATTGTGTGGCCTATGTGAGTCGGGCAAGGGTCTATCATTCGCATAATTATTCAATACTGCAGGATGTTAAGCGTTATTTCGACATTGGTGTTTTTCATGTCGACCAGGAAGACCAGCTGATGAAATTCGGCGGCCCCGGAGGGGCAGGCATGAGATTTGTCCGCTCGGAAATTTCCATGTTGTGGGCAAAGAAAAAGTATTATCTGGTTCCGGAATCATGTATTCGAAATCTGGGTAAGTTTGTTGCCTATCAGCTGGGGAAAAGATACAAGAAACTGCCTCACTGCTGTGCGCGCCGCATGAGTATGCACCGCAGTTGGTGGTCCTGACAAGATGTACTGAATTATGTCTCCTGTTCTGTCCTGGAACCTGCGTGAGCGCAGTTCCGTTATCTATAGACTGCTCCACATCCTGGACTGTTCTCTTGTCTGCGGTTTTCTCTGGCTGCTTGTCCCGTTGTATAACGTTCCCTGGAGCCGGTATTATACCTGGCTTGAAGTGGTCACCTTTGTGGTTTGCTTTATAAGTTTTCAATATTTTCAACTGTATCGTTCCTGGCGCGGCTGGAAATTTTATCGTGAATTCCTCGTGATCCTGCAGGCCTGGTCAAGTGTGATAGGTTTCCTCCTCTTTTATTTTTTCATCTTTAAGATTTCAGAAGGATATTCCCGGGTTGTCTTTCTTTTCTGGTCGCTGGCCACCCCTTTTCTTATCTTTTTTTCCCATATCATTGTACGTAAGCTCCTGCGCTATTATCGTTCCCAGGGGAAGAATATCCGTCACGCTGTTATCATCGGTGCCGGAGACCTGGGAACAAGGATGGCCCGGCAGATGGAAGAAATCCCCTGGGCCGGAATTCAAGTGGTTGGTTTTTTTGACGACAAACTGGAGAATAGAGAAGCTATTGCTGACAACAAACCGCTGCTCGGCAGGATTAACGAGGTCCATGACTATCTCAAGGACAATGATATCGATTATGTGTATGTGGCCCTTCCCATGCGGGCGGAACGGAAAATTTTCCGGATACTCCGCGAGTGCCGGGATCTGGGCGCCCAGCTCTATCTGGTTCCCGACCTGTATATTTTTGGCCTTCACCATGCGGAAATCCAGTCCCTTGGAGAAATGCTGGTCCTGAATTTTAATCCTGATTCAAGCTGGAAAAGAATCTTTGATGTTGTTTTTTCAAGTGTTATCCTCTTTCTTACAGCTCCGCTGATGCTGCTTGTCATGCTGTTGATCAAGCTGGACAGCCGGGGGCCGATTTTTTATCGTCACAGGCGGATCATGGCCACAGGGCGCGAATTTGAGTGCTTGAAGTTCAGAACTATGGTGGTGGCCGCGGACCGGGAGCTGGAAAGGTTGCTGGCGGACGATCCGGAGCTGGCTGCGGAGTGGCGGAAGAACTACAAGTTAAAAAATGATCCCCGTATTACACGGGTCGGCCGCTTCCTGCGTCGGACCAGTCTGGATGAATTTCCCCAGTTTTTCAATGTTCTCAGGGGTGAGATGAGTGTGGTTGGAGCCCGCCCGGTCGTGGGCAGAGAGCTTGAAGAGTACTATAAGGGAAACGGGGAGCAGAGCGCCGGTCTTTATGTCTCTATGAAACCGGGAATTACAGGTCCCTGGCAGGTCATGAAGCGTAACGACATGGATGATTACAGTGAACGGGTGGAATTGGATGACTGGTACGTTTTGAACTATTCCCTGCGCAGTGATATTTTGATTATTCTCAAAACCATTCGCTGTATGTTCAGTGGTAAGGGTGCTTATTAGCCCGCATATTTCATGAACACTTTGCTCATTTTAAGGTAACCTCTGTAAATCATATGATAAAATTGCGCATTATTCCCTACTTTAAATTTGCAAAGTGTTCACCGAAGGCAAGCCGATGCGA
>JAYEKB010000271.1:0-2607 GCA_034660835.1 Thermodesulfobacteriota bacterium | reverse complement strand
CACCAGTTGGACAAACTGGCGCATCAGGGCACCGGCCTGCTCTGCAGCAGCCTGGGGCAGGGTGGCCAGTACATCCTCCCGGTGGATATTGGCGTCGGTCAGCTTCTCCATGAGTTGTTCTCCGGTCATGCCAATATCGGGGATCCCATCAAGCATGTGAACAAAGTGCATTTTGGTTTCGGAAATATAGACTGTGGCGACAAAAACATTGTCTGAAATCATGGAGAGCACACCGTTGGCAACGTAGTAGGCTACAAGTTGCATCTGTCCCTGTATTGCCAGTACATAGTCAATGACCGGAGTAAAAAGATGCTGGTCGTGAATCACGGCGACAATGGCAAAAAAGACAACCAGCAGGGCGGTAAAAGGGAGCGCCTCCTCAAAGGCTGCTCCCATCTGATGCTCTTCAACAACTCCGTTTAAAGCGGTCAGTAAAACAATAACCGATAGGCCCACAATGCCAACCGCAGCGAGGTGAAGGGACAGGGCAACAATGAGCCATAAACCCGTCAACCCCTGGGTGATGAGCTTTGCCCGTCCCCTGACCCCTCGTTTTTCTTCCATCTCAATGGCAGTTTCCAGAAGATGTGAACGGATATCACCCGGCATTTCAACGCCATAGCCAAAGATTTTATATTTTTCAACCAGAGCGCAGGTTGCCAGGCCAACAACAAGAACCGGCATGGAGACCGGGGCTACCTTCAAAAAGAACGGCATGAAATGCCAGCCCATCTCGCTGGCAATCAGCAGATTCTGCGGTTCTCCCACCAGGGTACAGACTCCACCAAGGGCAGTACCTACCGCACCATGCATCATCAGGTTGCGAAGAAACCCTCGGAACTGCTGCAACTCCTGCCGGTGCACATCCTTGAGGGCCTGATCGGTCATCAGGTCATGGCTGGTATGCATCCCCTGCCCGGAAACATAGCGATGATAAATATTGTAGAAACCATAGGCCACGGCAATAATCACCGCCGTTACGGTCAGTGCGTCAAGAAAAGCGGACAGAAAGGCCCCGGCAAAGCAGAAGAACAGAGAAATATAAATCTTTGACTGAACCCGGACCAGGATACGGGTAAAGGTGAACTGCAGAAAATCCTTCATAAAGTAGATGCCGGCTACCATAAAGATCAGTAGCAGGATTACTTCAAAGTTAGCCAAAGCCTCATGATAAACCGATTCAGCAGTGGTCAAGCCAATGGCCACTGCTTGAATGGCAAGCAGGCCGCCCGCCGGAAGGGGATAGCATTTGAGAGCCATGGCCAGGGTGAAAATAAACTCGCCTATCAACACCCAACCGGTAATGAAAGGGCCAACAGTATAGAGCAGTACCGGGTTGATTAGTAGAAAAAGCAGGATTGCCAGCTTATACCATTTGGGTGCATTGCCGAGGAAGTTCCTCTGAAAGGCCTGGGGTAGAGTTGTAGCCATGGATGTTTCCTTTCTTGGGTTTGGTCGGGCCGAGGGGTGTTAAGTCAATGTCAGAAGCCCTTCTGATTGACTTATCTTTTAGTTGTAGCGAACAGCCAGCAGGGTGTCAATTCTTTTCGGTACCCATCTTGAAAAGCCCGGTTCCTGAATCTGCTGGTGTCACTATTGTCAACAATACAGGCCTTCGTTATGTACTGAGGGAAAGGTATTGGGTATTTTTTGAGTCGTTGAAGCATGCTTGACGTACTGAAGCTATTTTCGTACAAAGAAGACATCATTTTTGTATGTTCAGCGTTAAGATTATTATTTAACCCGTGCAAACAGTCTGTATCAGGTCTGTTAATTACGTAGGATGAGAAAATATGTCCTTTCCCATAGAGAGTGCCGCTGCATTATTACAAGAAGAAGTCGCCGGCTACCAGGTACCGGTTGTGGACCTGATTGCCGCCCAGACGAAAGATCCGTTTAAGGTTCTGGTGGCAACTATTCTGTCTGCCAGAACTAAAGATGAAGTCACGGCATCTGCGTCCAGGCGGTTGTTTAAACGGGCAGACACGGTTGATGACCTTGACCTGTTGTCAGTGTCCGAGCTTGAAAAAATTATTTATCCTGTGGGGTTTTTCCGCAACAAGGCCAAGTATCTTGCCGCCCTGCCCGCTGTATTGCAGCAGGAGTTTGGCGGCAGGATTCCTGATGTGGTGGAGCAGTTGGTCAAACTGCCGGGTGTGGGGCGCAAAACAGCCAATCTGGTGGTGGCCGTGGCATTTAACAAGCCTGCCATCTGTGTGGACACCCATGTGCACCGAATCATGAATATCTGGGGCTATGTGCAGACTAAAACACCCCTGCAGACCGAAATGGCCCTGCGCGAGAAACTGCCCCTGAAATATTGGATATCCATCAACTCTCTGCTGGTCGCCTTTGGCCAGGGAACCTGTAAGCCGCGTTTTCCGCATTGTGATCGCTGCGTAGTGGCCGGGTTGTGTCCGCAGATTGGGGTCAAACCACGCAAGGTTTTGCCTGATCCCGGAAGTCAATCATATGCTTCAGCAGTACGCAGGTTTGTGTCCTGGAATGTGAACGGTCTGCGTGCGGCTCTGAAAAAGGGATTCCTGGACAGCCTGCATGAACTGGATGCAGAAATATTTGCCTTGCAGGAGATTAAGGCTCTGCCGG
>JAYEKB010000270.1:0-11159 GCA_034660835.1 Thermodesulfobacteriota bacterium | reverse complement strand
CAGCCTGGCCCTTGGTTGACAGTACACGGGTAATGGCCGCCGTCAGGGTGGTTTTACCGTGATCGATGTGACCAATGGTTCCAACATTAACATGCGGCTTTGTCCGCTCAAATTTTTCCTTTGCCATTGCTGTTTCTCCTCAGACAAAAGTTCAACTGACCAGCCGATCAAAATATTGATAACCGACTGTACCCTGGAGCCCACGACCGGACTTGAACCGGTGACTTCCTCCTTACCAAGGAGGTACTCTACCACTGAGTTACGTGGGCACTGCTTATATATTCACAAATACAACATCGCCCCATTCTCATCTGCAACTCATGGAGCGGGAAACGAGACTCGAACCCGCAACCCTCAGCTTGGAAGGCTGATGCTCTACCAATTGAGCTATTCCCGCCCAAAATCAAGCAGATAACAATGGAGCAAACACTTACGATAAAGCTAGTATCAGCTCTCAAATATATGGTGGAGGGGGGAGGATTTGAACCTCCGAAGGCTTCGCCGACAGATTTACAGTCTGTTCCCTTTGACCACTCGGGAACCCCTCCATTTCAGATGACAGAGGACAGATGACAGATGACAGAATTGGTCATTCTCTTCTGCCTGTCCTCTGTCCTCTGTCATCCGGCTTCTGATACTTGGAGCTGGCGATGGGACTTGAACCCGCAACCCCCTGATTACAAATCAGGTGCTCTGCCAATTGAGCTACGCCAGCGTGAACCTGAAAAATATATCCCGAAATCAAAAAAAATCAACTCTTTTTTCGTTCAAACAGTAATAAAAAAAGCCGGAGGCATAATACCTCCGGCTTTGCAGGCTTAAAATCCTGTATGAACGTTTTACTTTTCGTTCAAAGGATTCTTCACATAGGCTGAAACACGGTAGCGTTCAAAGGCCATGGCAAAGGTCCTGTACACCATATGCGCAAACTTTGTGTAAGGCATGTACAGAAACAGCATCATAACGGATACCAGATGTAGATAATAGGTAACGTAGCCAATAGAAACAATACCGATTAACCTGAACAGTTCAGAAGCAATACCGGTTACGCCCACAGCCATGATCATCCAGATCAGGAACCAGTCGTAAAAGGTATTGGTGGCCTGACCATCAGCCTCCATCTTGGAGCGATTGCCCCACAGGATGCCGATACCAACGACCAGGGCAATAGCCGCAACATTGGCAATAATCTTCACCGGATTCCACAGGGACATGGGTCCATGCAGGGACGGGATAAAGATACCAAGTATATCCTGGGCGAAAAATGAGTAGGCAGTGACAAACACCAGAGCAATAAAAGCCCACATCAGCGGCAGATGGCCGCGAACACGATCCTTATTGGTTACACACTCATTAAACCTGTCATGCTGAACAATCTCAACAACCGAGGGCCAGAGGAATTCCTTAACAAACTGCTGGGCCGAGGGACGATACAGTGCCTCACCGACTCCTGCATTTTCCGCCATCTGTTTCCACATGGCGGAAACACCCTTGTAGGCGGCATACACAGCCAGGCCGGCTGCGGGCAGCATAATCAAATCAATAAAGAGTACGTTTTTGGCCAGCAGCCTGAAATTCCAATGGCCGAAAAAATGACCATAGCCGGCATGGGCAAACTGTTCAGTTGTTGGCAGGTGCAAACCTCCTGAGATCAGCCACATAACAAAAACAACAACTGCCGGGATTCCAATGAGCATGGGCAGGTTCTTACCCGAGCTTGCCAGCTTGGCAAGGCCTGCCGGCCAGCCGAAATGTTTATAGGCATAGGCACGGATGGCACCGAGTACATCCCCCGGTTTTGCACCGCGCGGACAGTATGCTGTACAGTCGCCGCACTGGTGGCAGAGAAAAATGTTGGGATCGCCAACAAGTTTATCCTTGAGCCCCCACTGGGCAAAAATCATCTCCCGGCGGGGAAAGGGATCATCATCGGTTGACAGTGGGCAGACCACTGAACAGGTCGCACACTGGTAACACTTTTTCAAAGTGTCGCCACCTGCCTCCTTCATATCCCTAATAAAATCAATATCGGGTTGTACGTTCATAGACATTTTATACTCCTGTCCTGAAAATTAATTTTCCAATATGTCGAAACTAACACTGCGATACTTTGAATTGTAACTGTATCTGTTCGAAATAGCTCTGAACAGATACAGTTTCGACACAACAGAGAGGTTAGAAGCCCTTGAACGGGTTCGGCCCCATCTCAACGATCGACTCAACAAACTCATCAACTATCTGAGGAATCTTGTCATAGTCGGAGATGGCAACCTGCTCAACCGCACAGCGCTCAGGCTCAAGTCCGAGTGTACCAAGAGTCTCACCGATGTTCTCCATACGTTTGTTGGCGATCTCGGAACCCTTGACAAAGTGACACTGGTAATCGTCTCCGTAGCGACAGCCAAGGAGCAGAACACCGTCCATACCAGACGACATGGCATCCTTGATCCAGACCATGTTCATGGAACCGAGACAGCGAACAGGGATAAAGCGAACCAGCCTGTTCATCTTGTTGCGGTGCATACCGGACATATCAAGTGCCGGATAGGCATCATTCTCGCAGACAAATATTAAGATACGCAGTTTGTCCTCATCATCATCAGGAACTTCAATGGCCTTAACCATGGAACCGATCATATCAATACTGTAATCGGCAAAGTTGATGATACGCTCAGGACAGGCACCCATACAGGTACCACAACGGCGACAGCGAGTCGGGTTCGGCAGTGGTGTCCCCTTCTCATCATCATCGAGTGCTCCAAAGGGACACTCCTCAGTACAACGCTTACACTGCGTACAACGCGACATGAAGAAATCAGGGTATGTCTGGTCACCGGAGCGCGGATGTACAGAAACACCACGGTTGGCTGACTCGATACACTGGATAGCCTTCAGGGTTGCACCGGTTGCATCATCAATGGTCTCTTCCATGGTCTCTGCCTTGCGAACACCACCACAGGTATAAACACCTGTACGGCGGGTCTCGTACGGAAAACAGATAAAATGGGAGTCGGCATAGCCGTCAAACAGGTCAAGATCAATAAAGCCGGGCCCCTGGCGATAGGACAGGTTAATGGTAGGCTCATCCACTGTGGTGGGAACCATGCCGGCAGCCAGAACTACCATATCAACATTAATGGTCAGATCATCACCAAGCAGGGTATCCTCGGCTGTTACAGCAAGACCGTCTCCAGACTCTTCAACCTTTGTTACTGCAGCTTTGGTCAGAAAAACACTGTCTTTCTCCTGCATCCCCTTGTAAAACAGCTCGGCGTTACCCGGGGTACGCATATGCTGGTACAGGATATAGGCCTGCCCGTCCACGTTGTCATCACAAACATACTGGGCCTGTTTAAGGGCTACCATGGAGGTAACGGAGTTACAGTAGGGAAAGTCGTTGTCGTTATCCTTGCCGCCGGGGCTCTGGATAAAGGCGACACGAGCCGGAACCTTGCCATCCTTTGCAAGTTTTTCAAACTCGGCATTGGTGACCACGTTCTTCAGACTTCCGTAGCCAAGATGCTCATACTCAGAAACATCCGCCGGGCGCCAGCCGGTGGCCAGAACCACAGAACCGAACATCTCTCCGTCAGGGTTGACATCGGTGTATGGTTTCATGCCGGCATTGGGATCTTCCAACTCACCCTTATCGATCTTCTCCTGCTCATCAACGGTAACCTTAGCCGGGGCATCCCACTCCGTCTCGGTGCCGGAATCCTTGTACGATACGTTGAACTCGCCGGGAGCACCACCGATACGGGCTACTTCAGTCCCGGTTTTAACGGTGATTTTGGAATCAGAGGTAACACCGGCAATCATCTGCTCAATGTTGGGCTCCTCCAAGTTTGAATAGGGATAGGCGGTGGGAAACATCTTGCGCCAGCCAATGGCCTTACCGCCAAGCTGACCGGCTTTCTCAACCAGGGTTACTTCATAACCGGCCTTGGCAGCCTCTTTAGCTGCTGTAAGACCTGCAATACCACCACCCATAACCAGGATTTTCTTGTTGATCGTCTCTAACTGATACGGTTCGGGAAGCTCGGTCTTCTGGCCATGGGTTACGGCCATGCGGACATAATCCTCACCCATTTCCTGGAGAAACTCATCTACACCTTCAGCCTCTGGTGCCTCGGCAGCCTCTTCGCTTTCAGTTGCTTCAGCAGCCTCTGCAGTCTCTTCGCCCTCAGCCGCCTCTTCACCTTCTGCAGGCTCAGCAACACCAACAGTCCAGGCAACCTGCTCACGCAGGTTACCGCGAACAGTAATTATATCATCACCAAAGTTAAACTCATCCTGCATCACCCGGGGGGAGCAGGCACAGACAACAACGGTGTTTACGCCATTATCTGCAATATCTTTTTTAATAAGGGCAAGGCCTTCAGCACCACAGAGACAGGAATGTTCCTGCATCTCCATGCCGGTCTCCGAAGCAGCGCTTTTCAGTCCATCTACATCGAGGACATCGCCAATGCCACACCCCGTACAGAGATATGCACCATATACTTTATCCATTGACTCTCCTCCTAGCGTCCGATCTGAATTGCTTTAAGGGCCGCTGCAGTAGCAGACTGTGCACTGGTGTACACGTCGGCAGCAGACTTGGCACAGCCGGCAGCGATCATTCCCTTGTCAGGATCAGAAACAACAAAACCGTTTCCATCCATGTTCACACCAAGGGCCTTACCCTGATCACCAAGTGCAGGCTGCATACCTGTTGCCAGGACACACATATCTACTTTCTGCTTAATCTTGGCACCGGTTACCGCATTCTCAGCAACCATGGTCACACCGCCATCATCTTCAGCAATAATGTCTGCAACCTTGCCCTTGATAAATTCTGAATTCTCATCGTTCATGAGTTTTTCACGGAAATGCTCATATTTACCTGGCGTACGCAGATCAATGTAGAAGACATAAATCTTTGCCTCAGGATAACGCTCACGAACATAGGTCATCTGCTTGAATGTTGCCATGCAGCAGATATAGGAGCAGAACTCCAGGTGATTCTCATCACGTGATCCGGCACACTGAACAAAGGCAATGGACTCGATTTCCTTGTCATCACCGGGACGGAGAATCTTACCGCCGGTGGGACCATTATCAGCAGCCATACGCTCCATCATCATATTGGTGATAATGGCTGGAGATGATTCGGGTTTGAGGTTATCAAGTTTACCGGCATCATAGGGATCCCAACCGGTTGCCCAGACAATGGAACCTACATTGATAGTAAAGGTCTCGGTCTGCATGTCGGTATCAACGGCGTTATACTTGCACGCACCCTTGATGGCCTCAAGACATTCTGCAGAGCAGGCATTTTTATCCAGCACAAAACGGCGGGGAAAGGCCATCTCATGGGGCAGGTAAATAGCCGTGGTCTTGTTCATGCCCAAGTTAAAGGCGTTGTCGATCTCATCGGTACAGGCATCGGCACAGTCACCGCAGGCCGTACAGTTGGAGTTAACAAAACGGGGTGCTGTTTCAAGCGTTACCTCGTAGTTGCCCGGACCGCCAGACACTGATTGCACAGTGGTCATGGTGTAGGTCCTTACTTTACGGTTGTCTTTTATCCGCCTGAAGTTGATTTCCAAGCCACAGGTAGGGGGACAAAGTTTCGGGAAGTACTGATTAAGCTGGGCCACACGGCCACCAAAGTACGGATTTTTGTCGATAATGAATACGTCATTACCTACTTCCGCAGCTTCCAGTGCAGCGGTTAACCCGCTGATGCCGCCGCCAACGACCAGTACCGCACCATTTCCTGCAGTGTCACTCATGCCAAACCTCCATTAACTGCTGGTATTGATGAAAGGTGATTTCTGGTTCAATTGAACTGCACAATCACAATAATAAATGCAACTCAACTCAAACAGAAAAAGCTGTCAGGAATCAGCTGTCAGCCATCAGCAAGTGTCATTAAGCGAACACCTGACACCTGAGAGCTGTTAGCTTTTATTTCAAAGGCAGATATGAAAAATCTCCAGGCCCATCAGGGCCTGGAGATTCATCTCAGCTAATACAGTGTGTTACTGTATGCTTACAGCCAAGGGTCGGTCTCAACGATGTTAACAACCTCGACCTTCTCACACTTCCATTCTTCCGTTTTCGGATCAAAAGTGGAGTTTACAAAACACTTCCAGTTCTCATCGTCAACGTTCGGGAAGTCTGAACGATAGTAGAAACCCGGATAACGGGACTCTTCACGGAACTGAATGTGGCGGATGTGAGCCTCTACACACCAGATACGGTGGTAGTTCTCCCATGCACGCATCAGCTCATGCAGGTCGCCGGCGCCCATAAGTGCAGCATCTTCACGCAGCATCTCAAGGAGATCCATACAGATACCGAGCAGCTTACCGGAAGTCATATAGTAGGTAGCAACACCTCCACCATACTCATCAGTAGCCTTCATCAGGCGCATCATGATACCGGCAGGCTTGCAGTAGTTGGGGTTAACATCAGCATGTGTAGAAGCTCCAACATGCTCGAGATAAAGCTTAACCGGTGCGTAGATCTCATCAGCAAGTTCCTGAGCAGACTGGGCAATCTCAGGGGTATGATCGTTGTCACGGCAGTACCTTACCATCATCTTGGCGCACTGACGTCCCTCAGCATGAGAACCAGAGGAGAACTTATGACCGGAAGCACCAACACCGTCACCAGCAGTGAACAGACCGTCAACGGTTGTCATGCGGTTGTATCCCCATTTGTACTTATGAGCACGGGAATCATTGGCTACATCAGGAACCCAATCCTCTTCCGGACCGGAGACCCAGATACCACAACAACCGGAATGTGATCCCAGCATGTAGGGCTCGGTCGGCATGATCTCTGAACCAACCTTCTCAGGCTCGCAGTTCTGACCAGCCCACAGACCGGCCTGGCCAACGGACATATCCAGGAAGTCTTCCCAAGCCTCAGACTCAAGATGTTTCCAGATCTTCTTGACTTCTTTCTCAGACTTGCCTGCTTCGCGGGCTTCATCGAGGAAGGCGTTCAGAGCGATATCTGTAGCCATGTAAATTGGACCACGACCTGCCTTGTACTCATTAACCATCAGGTGGTTACGCAGACAGGTGGGGGTAACAGCAGAGGCACCATAAGGCATGAATTTTTGCAGCTCTTCTTTGGCAGAATCGCCCATGGCGTAGAACTCACCAAGGCCGTTGGATACTTTAGCCTTGAACAGAAGGAACCATGCACCAACCGGACCGTAACCATCTTTAAAACGGGCAGGGGTGAAACGATTTTCCATCATGGTAAGCGTTGCGCCAACCTGTGCACACATGGTGTAGGTGGATCCTGCGTTCCAAATCGGGTACCAGGCACGACCTTTACCCTCACCGGTGGACCGGGGACGGAAGATGTTAACAGCACCGCCACAGGCTACCATGGCAGCCTTGCAGGTGAATACATGTACTTTGTTCTCACGGGTGGAGAAACCAACAGCACCGGCAATGGTGTTCTCTTTGTTCTTGTCAAGCAGCATCTTCACGATAAAGATACGCTCCATGATGTTCTCATCGCCCAGAGCCTTTTTGGCCGGCTCGGCAACGATACACTTGTAGGACTCACCGTTGATCATGATCTGCCATTTACCGGTACGTACCGGGGTTCCACCCTCACGCAGGGTTTTGGCAGGCTTGGCGCCGTCCAGGTTGGATCCGTCGTCGGCTTTCTTCCATACGGGCAGTCCCCACTCTTCAAACAGCTTGACAGAATCATCAACGTGACGACCGAGGTCGTAGATGAGATCCTCACGCACAACGCCCATCAGGTCATTACGAACCATTTTGACGTAGTCTTCAATGGGGTTCTCGCCAATGTAGGTATTAATTGCGGACAGACCCTGGGCAACAGCACCGGAGCGCTCAAGAGCTGCCTTGTCGCAAAGGATAATTTTCATATCTGCGGGGGCCCATTTGCCGATCTCAAATGCGGTTCCACACGCTGCCATACCGCCGCCAACGATCAGCACGTCACAGGTGTGCTCTACAACTTCCGGATTGGCAACAGCGTCAAGCTCGCCTTTCGGCTTATTTGGTAATGCCATATTTTTATCTCCTTATAAAGATATGTTAAAATAAATCAGTTGTTCAAACAGCCGGCCAACTTATTTGGGTGTGGGAAGATCACCGGTAAGCAGTAATTTCTCGTCATCGAGATTATCGCCACGCTCGCCCGGATACTCGTTGGCAGCACCCTCAGCCGTTGTACGGATGGGGAACTTGAAGCGCTTGATGTTACCGTTACGGAACTTAATGGTCCACATAATGGAGTCGGAAGACCGCATTGGATGAACCTGGCCACCCATGGGTACGAAGTCATCATAACCGCGAACCAGAATTGCGCCCTGCGGACAAATCTTAACACAGGAGTAGCACTCCCAGCATGCATCCGGCTCCTGGTTGTACGCCTTCATCGACTCAACATTGAGAACCATGAGATCGTTCGGGCAGATGTACATGCAGGCTGTCTTATCGCCACCCTTGCAACCATCACATTTTTCAGGATCTACGTAACTTGGCATTAAACTACCTCCTCACTTGAATTTTCCTTGATGACAACACCCATGTGCTGCCATTAACCTCTACTTCCTAAAAAAACGAAAACACACAGTAGATACTTATACCACACCGTGTGCTCACGTTTCATTTCATTGATCGCAAACAAACAACTTATTGTTTTTATTAAATTTTTTCAAAAAACGAAGAAACTCAACAAAAATGAACAGTGACTCATTAACAATCAAATAACTTTTAATTTGTTGCCTGTGCAATGTCAAGAGAAATCGACTGATAAGGGGGGCGCAGAAATACTTACACTACTTATCAAAAATAGTGAAAAGGATAGAAAATAAGAAAAAAGGGAAAAGGGCTGCAGCTAATTATCTTTTCCTCTTCCCTCTTCCCTTTCATGAGTAATTCCCCCTGGCCAGAACTTCTCTGGGCCTGGAGCCGTCAGCCGGGCCGACAATGCCCTCCCGCTCCATCATTTCAATCATGCGGGCCGCCCGGTTGTAGCCCACCCGCAACCGCCGCTGAACCATGGAGATTGAGGCCTGGCCGGTTTCGGTTACCACGGCCACCGCCTGATCATATTTTTCATCATAGTCTGCTGGGTCCCCTTCTTCTCCAGGCTCTTCTTCCACCACCTGCAGCACCGACTCATCATATTCGGCTGAACCCTGATCTTTTAAAAAGGCAATTATTCGCTCGGTTTCCTCCTCGGAAATAAAAGCGCCATGGATACGCTGCAGTTTGGCTGCTCCCGGCGGCAGAAAGAGCATATCACCCAGACCCAGCAGATGTTCTGCGCCGGAACCATCTAAAATGGTACGGGAATCGACCTTGGAGGCGACTTTAAAGGATATCCTGGTGGGAAAGTTAGCCTTGATCAAACCGGTGAGCACGTCAACAGAGGGACGCTGGGTTGCCAGCATGATATGCATACCTGCAGCCCGGGCCATCTGGGCCAGGCGGGCAATGGATGTTTCCACGTCCTTGGAGGCCACCATCATCAGGTCGGCCAGCTCATCAACAATGATCACGATATAGGGCAGTTTTTCTTCAGCAACCTCGTTGTAGGAAATAAATGACTTGACCCGCATCTCTTCCAGCAACCGGTAACGCCGCTCCATCTCGCGAACTGCCCAGATCAGGGCCCGGCTTGCCATCTTGGGTTCCACGACCACGGGATGCAGCAGGTGGGGAATACCTTCATACACGGAAAGTTCAATGCGCTTGGGATCAATCATCAACAACCGGACTTCATCCGGCGTTGCCTTGAATAAAATTGAGGAGATAAACGCATTAATTGCAACCGATTTACCGGCACCGGTGGCCCCTGCAATAAGCAGGTGGGGCATGCGGGCAAGATCCGCCACCACCGGCCTGCCTATGACATCAAAACCGAGAGCCAGTGTAAGGTATGAGAGGGATTTACGATACGTATCCCCCATCAGGATATCGCGCAGGAACACGGTCCTGCGTACAGGATTGGGTATCTCGATACCTATAGCGGCCTTACCCGGAATAGAGCCGACAATCCGTACCCGGTCCACCTTGAGAACCATGGCCAGATCATCGGCCAGGGACACAATCTTGTTGATTTTAACCCCGGCGGCAGGGGCAAACTCGTAGGTGGTTACCACCGGTCCGGGAGATACCCCCTGCACGGTACCTTTGACACCAAAGTCCAGAAGTTTGGCCACCAGGATATCGCTCACCTTGTAATAATGCTTCCGATCCAATTCCACGTCACCCTGGGTATTTCGTTCAAGCAGGGTGACCGGTGGCAGCTGGTAATTACCGCTCTTCAGCGGTTTTAAGGAAAATTCCGATTCATCTGCCTCCGGTGGAAGTTCCCTGCGGACCGGTTCGTGAACAGCGGGTATTCCCTGTACAGGGTCAGGGTTCTGCAACAGTTCAGAATTTGAATCAGGCAGGCTTACCGCAGGTTCCGTTGCCCGGCGGCTTTTCTTTGAGGTTCTGGATTTCAGTTTCGGTTTTCTGGCCAGTGCATTTTTCAGCAGCGATCCGGGTTGATTCCAGAGCCAGCCGACAAAAGTAAAAGGCGAAAAACGTACTGCAGCCATGAGCGAGAAGATCAACAGCAGAACAAGCAGCAATACGGAGCCGATTGATCCCACTACACTCTCAAGCAAACCTCTGACCAGGTTTCCGAGATAGCCCCCAGGCGTGATATACTCTGGAGGAAAAATCAGTTGCTCTGATGTTGCCAGCAGACCTGAGGCGGCAAGGAGAATCCCGGTTATCCCCGCAATTATGGAGGGCAGGCGGTTAATATTAGTGTGGGGGAAAAAAACGGCTGCAGCAAGATAAAAAAATACCAGAATGGGGAAAAAAGAAGTAATCCCGAGAAATGAGAACAGATAACGAGCCACGTAATGACCAAAGCCGCCGCACCAGTTGGCACCAGGATCCTGCAGGGCTGGAGGATCAGCCAGCAGGGGATGGGCATAACTGACCAGACAAAGCAGGAAAAAAATACCGAGAAACAAACAGACAAGTGCTGTTATCTCCTGGTGGAATCTGAACTCATTTTTCTTTGCCTGGGCCAAAATACTCTCTGGTTCAGGGTTTCGGGTTCAGGGTTCCGGGTTCTGTCTTCTGTCCTCTGTCTTCTGCCTGCTGCAT
>JAYEKB010000269.1:0-11179 GCA_034660835.1 Thermodesulfobacteriota bacterium | reverse complement strand
GATGCAGACAAGAGTCCTGCATCCCAGGCGGGCACAGGCCAGGGCGGCCTCGCAGCCGGCGTGTCCGGCCCCTATAACGGCAATGTCAAAGTCAGTCATGGCTAATCAGGTTTCAGGTATCAGCAGTCAGTCGTCTGCGCAGGGAAGCAAATGCTGACGCCTGAGACCTGAGGGCTGATACCTTTAGTTTCAGGTGGCAGGTTGCGGGAATTGTTTATAACCGTATATAATGATGTGTTGGTTGTATGAAACATTTTATAGATGCTTTCATAACACTTAACGTTTAAAACTGGAAACCTAAAACGAAGCACTCCGGCACAGCCGGTTGGTTTTATGCATTATTCTTCCATTATTCATGTATTAGGGCTGTTGTTGATTGTCACGGGCAGCTCCATGTCCCTGCCGTTGTTCTGTTCCTGGTATTACGGTGAATCGGATCTAATACCGATTTTAATATCAGCGCTGGTCACCATTGGTGCCGGATTGCCCTGCTGGTGGTTTTTCAGAAAGAGTCACGATATTCAGATGCGTGAAGGTATCTTTATTGCCGTGGTCGGCTGGTTCCTGGTTTCAACCATGTCTGCCCTGCCGTTCATGATCCACGGGTCGATCCCTTCCTTTACCGATGCCTTTTTTGAGATGATGTCCGGTTACACCACTACCGGAGCAACTATTCTTAACGATATCGAAGCACTGCCCCATGGTCTGCTTTTCTGGCGGAGTGAAACCCACCTGCTGGGCGGTATGGGATTTCTCACCCTGATCGTTCTATTTCTTCCCAAAGGAATGGGCGGCCTGCGTCTGTTTCGGGCCGAGTCAAGTCCGGGACAGGTAATCACCAAGGAGAAGTTTACCGCGAGAACCAGGGACACCATGGTCAGGCTCTGGTGGATCTATCTGGCGCTCAATGTCCTGCAGACATTGATGCTTGTTGCCGGCGGCATGACCCTGTTCGATGCACTGTGCACCGCTTTCGGTACGGTTTCAACGTCAGGTTATTCCCCGAAAAATGCCAGTATCGGGTTTTATGACAGTGCCTATTTTGATTGGATCATCATCCTGTTCATGTTTCTTGGCGGCACCAGTTTCATCATGCTCTACCATGTGCTGCATGGCGATGTGAAGGCTGTAATCGTGAACACGGAGTTCAAGTGGTATGTTCTGCTGTTGCTCTTCTTCTGCGGGATGGTTTCTTTGATCCTCTGGAGGGAAAACACCTATCCCGGACTGATGGATTCTATCCGCTACGGAACCTTTCAGGTTGTTTCCCTGCTAACCACCACCGGATTTGGTACTGCAGATTATGAAAAGTGGCCACAGGCCGCCCAAATGTTTCTTTTTGTTGTCTGTTTTATAGGTGCCTGTGCCGGATCAACTACCAGCGGCATCAAGGTCGTTCATTATGTGATTATATGTAAATATATGTGGGGTACCGTACGCAAAATCTTCTTTCGACCCATGTCAATTGTTTCGGTTCGCTTAAATCGTAAGCCCATTGATTCATCGATTATAGACCTGGCAATCTGTTATTTTATTGTCAATATTTTTATGATTTTTCTTGGCGGGTGTTTCATGGTGCTGGTGGATGACATGGATTATCTCACCGGCATGAGCAGCGTGATCGCCGCATTGATGAATATCGGTCCGGGGTTCGGTGCCGTCGGGCCGTCAGAGAACTATGCCTTTATCTCAAATATAGGAAAGTGGTTTCTCGCCTGGAATATGATGGTGGGTCGGCTGGAGATGTTTTCCGCCCTTGTTATCTTCTATCCATCTTTTTGGAAAAAATAAGCCGGCATGGTGGTGTGGATAGTTTATGTCCTCATTTTGTACCGGCAAGTTTGAGCAAATTATCACCGGTTAACCGGTAGATGATCCATTCATCCTGAGGTTCCGCACCAAGGGATTTATAAAATCGGATTGCCGGTTCATTCCAGTCAAGCACACTCCATTCAAACCGACCGCATTCTTTGCTAACCGCTATTTGGGCAAGATGCTTGAGTAATATTTTACCTGCACCGGAGCCACGATGTTCGGGCAGGATATAGAGATCTTCCAGGTAGAGACCGGGTTTGCCAAGCCAGGTTGAATAGTTATAAAAATAGATCCCATAGCCGATGGGTTCATCTCCCTTGGAACAGATCAGGCCATGGGCTGTAGCATCTTTGCCAAACAGTGAATCACAAATATCTGATTCAGTGGCCAGAACTTCATGTTCTGCTTTTTCATAAATTGCAAGGCCGGTAATAAAGGTAAGAATCAGGGCGGCATCTCCAGGAGTTGCTTCACGAATTTGAATCTCTGCCATGTCATTCACCATTTTATGAAGATTCGTATTTGTGAATGAGACTGCAAAACTGATCTATATGTTCATCCGTGGTGACAAAAGAGGTTACCAGGCGGGTAAAAATGTCATCTTTGTCAAGTCTGACCTCAGGGGGCAGTGCATGGGCAGGCCACTGGTAAAATTCAGCTCCGGAATTGTGCAGAGAGTCGGCCAGCTGCCTTGGCATGGTCAGAAAAAGTTCATTTGCCTCGCACGGCCATTTCAGAGAAATTGAGGAAAAGGAAGCAAGCCTTTTTTCCAGATGTTGTGCTTGTCCGTTGGCGTGAGCGGCAAGTTCCAGCCAGTGATTGTCTTTGAGCCAGCCGACAAACTGAGCCCCGAAAAAACGTCCCTTGGAAATAAGATGGCCTGATTGTTTTCTCCTGTGGATAAAAGATGGGGCGAGGCCCTGATTAAAAAACAGGACTGCTTCGGCTATCATTGCCCCGCATTTGGTAGCACCCAGCGAGAGAACATCAACACCTGCCTTCCAGGTCAAATCAGCAGGGGAGCATCCCAGGGCTGCAACCGCATTGGCAAAGCGGGCGCCATCCATGTGCACGTGTACATGGTGATCGTGGGCAAAAGAGCAGAGATCCGTTACCTGATCAGGAGTGTAGACAAGACCGGTTTCGTTTACCTGGGCGATGCTCAGGGCACCGGTACCAGGTGTGTGAGGAGGATGACCGGCCAGGAGATTAAAGTAGTGCTCAAGATGATCGAGTTTCAGTTTTCCCGTTTTGCCGGAAACGGGTATAAGTCGTGCTCCGCCTGAAAAGAATTCCGGAGCTGTAGATTCATCCTGCAGGATATGGGCCTGATGATGACAGAGGATTGTTTGCCATGGCTGAGCCATGCAGGAAAGAGCAAGTGAATTAGCCGCCGTGCCTGTAGCGACAAAAAATACCTCCAGATCACATTCAAAAACATCTTTTAACGCCTCGGCTGCCTGCGTGCACCAATGGTCATCACCATAGCCGGGGGTGAAATCGGAATTGGCGACTGTAAGCATCTCCAGCACCTGACTGGAGGCACCCGTCTGATTATCACTGCCGAACTGCATGTATTCTCCTGTTTTAGTGAGGGTTAAGCAGCCATTTGATTTTACATTAAAAATAACCGGCTCCCTTCTCCTGATTTACGAACCCAATAATTTAACAGAGGTAGCGTGAATAAACGATCATTTTTATGAATTGATGACCGGTGAAAATCCCAGATGTCTCTATCGCCGGTGGAACATCTTGACAAACAGGTCGCAGATTCGCATGATGGGGCATGGCTTCCACATATTCTTCACCCTTTGCACTCGCCAATGTCAGGCGGTTTATCGCCTTTCGAGTCTTTTTCAATGCCCGGTTTTATTACCCTGTCTTCACCATTCTGTTCCTGGATTACGGTCTGACCATTGAACAGTTTGCCCTGCTCAACACGGTATGGGCCTTTACCATTGTACTTGCTGAAGTCCCTTCGGGAGCTCTGGCCGATTTAATCGGTCGAAAACGGCTACTGGTGACCACCTGCTGGCTGATGATCGGAGAGATGCTGCTGCTTAGTTTTGTGCCGTTAGGAAGCAGTACTTTGATATTCAGTGCCTTTCTCCTCAACCGTATATTAAGCGGTCTGGCCGAGGCACTTGCCAGCGGGGCTGATGAAGCCATGGCCTACGATACCCTGGTGGCCCATGGAGATCCCGAAGACTGGCCCCGGGTCCTGGATATTCAAATGCGGGTCCAGAATATGGCCTATATTTTTACCATGACCCTGGGCGCCTTGGTCTATGCTCCGGGCACGGTCAACCGGGTACTGCACTGGTTTAGCCTGCAGACGGATCTCAGCCAGCAGGTCACCATGCGTTTTCCCATTTACCTTACCCTGGGACTGGGCATCCTGGCTTTGGTGACAACGCTGGGCATGCAGGATCCCGCCATCCACAAGAAGTCCAACACCGACCAACAGGGTGTCTGGCAAAAGATACAAGAGGTATCACGGCTGACCCTGGCGGCAGGCGGCTGGATTCTGCATACCCCCATGGCCTTAGCTATTATTTTTTTTGGCATGAGTTTTGACCATGTTTTGCGTATGTTGGTCACCATGACCAGCCAGTATTACCGGATCATTGATCTACCCGAGGCAAGTTTTGGTTTGATCGGTTCCGGAGTTGCCATGCTCGGGCTTGTGGTGCCGAGGATTGCGAGGGAAATGGTTGCCCGTTTCAGACCGATCAGCAACGTTTTCTGGGTGCTCGGACTCTCCATGGCCTCTTTGTGGGGATTGACCCTGCTCGTTCCTTACCTTGGGGTAGTACCCATGGTCATGGTTTTTGTCACCATGATGCTGACTTCGTTTTTTACCAGTCATTACTTAAATAAAATTACCGAGTCCCACCAGCGGGCAACCGTTCTCAGTTTCAAGGGGTTGGCTTTTAATGCTGCCTACGGTATTATCGGCATCCTTTATGCCGGATTGATAACACGATTGCGACATGGCGTGCAGGGGACGCATCCCCAGTGGACGGTGTCATTGGTGGAGGATGAGGCATTCCGCCGGTCAATGGCATGGTTTCCCTGGTACTTGACAGTCGTTCTCGTATTTGTGACCTTGGTTTGTTGTCTGCATTTTCGCCGTGCCGGGATTACTGTAACTTTAAACATCGCAGAAAAGAAAAAATGAAAGATCAATATGATGAAAAAAAAGGATATTGCAGGATGTTAGGGCATACGCTGGCCTTCCGCTACTGCCGGACCATGAATGAAGGGCAGCCCTGCCACAATGTGCTTAACTGTTGGTATGAGCGGATCGCTGTGGAAGCATTTATTGCAGAAAACTACTCCAAAGAGCAGCAGCAGGCTATTTTTGAGCCGCCCAAAACAAAAATAGCAACACTGTCTGAAATTCTTAACAAGTTGAACAATGAGGATCACTGTAAGAGGAGCGAGGATGTCTGATCAGCAAAAAAATAATTTTCATAGACAAAAGTTTGTGAAATAAGAGATGCCATGGAAAATAAGCAAACAGAAAGAAAACGGCCAAAGTCAACCATCCTGCTCCTTCTTTTCATCTTCATCCTGTTCAATGCAGGCATGATTTTCCGTGCAGGCGTTAATACGCTGTATTTTACCGAGGACACCAGCAGCGACTATGTTCCGGTACAGGCCACGGTAAAGAAGCTGCAAGCCGACACTACGGTTAAGGAAGGGGAAGAACCTCGTATCACTCCCATCTTTTCTTTTGTTTACAAGGGAAAGGAACTGACTTTGGAAGCACCCGGGCTGGCCTTTACCCAGGCACAAAGGGGACAAACCTTCAAGCAGGGAGAAGAGCACACACTCTGGGTTCACAAAAATCGGGGAGAGCTTATTCTGCCGCCCAAGGTCGGGCTGCAGGAAACCGGCCGATCACAACTGCTCATCAGCGGTGTGTTTCTGCTGCTGGCAATTGTGATCTGGATTGTGCGCAACTGGTTTGGAGCAAAAGCCGGGCGCTGACTCACAAATTAAAAGCTTACATCTTGTAATCATACATTCCCACCTGTTTATTAATTCTACTTTGTCACATTTTTTTTTGCATCGTTCTCGTATGAGGAAAAATGATATACAAAGATCACCCTTAGACAAAAGGACCATTTTCCCAGCAGTCGTAAAATGGTCCGGACCATTTTACGACTAATACGAAATTGGTATTGCGATTTTCTCTATTAATTGTATAGTTAAGAGATGAAACGTATTTACGAGCAAGTCCTTCTTGAGCACGCAAAAGAGCATAGGCAAATGCTCTTTCTTGCTGGTCCCAGGCAGGTGGGGAAGACCACCACTGCTAAAACCGTCGCCAGCCAATCAGCACGATCGTTTTATTTTAATTGGGATGTGCAGGAACACCGCCGCATCATCCTCGCTGGAGAAAACAGTGTAGCTTCCGAGTGTGGATTCGATACTTTGTCGGGCAGTGTCGAAACAGTAATTTTTGACGAAATCCACAAGTATCCCAAGTGGAAACGGTTTCTCAAAGGTTTTTTTGATCTATTTGCTGATAAATGCCGGATCATTGTCACCGGATCAGGCCATTTGAATATTTTCAAGTCCGGGGGTGACAGTCTGATGGGCCGCTACTTTCTCTATCGTATGCATCCATTGTCTGTGGCTGAATTACTGAACCAGACATTGCTTGAAGAAGAAATTCGACCACCGCAAAAATTGGCCGACAAGGACTTTGAGATACTTCTCACCTTCGGTGGATTTCCAGAACCATTCCTGGCTGCCAACAAACGATTTTACAACCGCTGGCGACGTCTGCGAATGGATCAGCTCCTTCGAGAAGATCTGCGTGACCTATCGCGCATTCAGGATATTGGCCAGGTGGAAATTCTTGCGGAAAATCTGATTAATCAGGCGGGTAGCCTGGTTAATTACACTACACTTGCCAATTCCATCAATGTGAGTGTCGACACCATCAGGCGTTGGATCATTTCCTTGGAATCACTTTATTTTTCTTTTTCAATCCGTCCCTGGTCTGCAAATATTCCAAAATCTCTGCGCAAACAGCCCAAGATATACCTCTGGGACTGGAGCCTTGTCCCGGACAAAGGAAACAGGAATGAAAACTTTATCGCCAGCCATCTCTTAAAAGCAGCACAATGGTGGACAGATATAGGTCTTGGCAGCTATCAACTCTATTTCATACGAGATAAAGAACAGCGCGAAGTCGATTTTCTCCTGACACGCGATAAGCAACCCTGGTTACTCGTGGAGGTAAAATCATCAGGCAAAGCGAAGCTAAGTCCACATCTCGCCAGGTTTCAGGAGAAAACCGGTGCTCCTCATGCTCTGCAAGTAGTGATAAATTATAATTATATTAAAGGAGACTGTTTCTCACCCCGGCACCCAACGATCGTTCCTGCAAAAACTTTCCTGTCACAGCTCGTATAAAGTCCACCATTTTCGCCGACCGGTCAAGATGACGGCTTTATTGAAATCATTTCATAGACCAAAACAGACATATAATATACAAAATCCCTGTGTAATCCGGGTTAAAAGTTCACTGTGAATTGTAGCCAGAACTTGTCGGTGTCAGTTTTGAATTCGTCCGCGTCATATGTGGACCAGGATACCATTGCAGTGTAATGCTGAGCAAATTTCCTGGTTAACTTAATATCAAACTCTGTCCCGTAGTCACTGGAACCTTCGTCGGCCTGAAAATCATGATAGGCCAGATCCACCTTAACCCCGGCAATGCTGCTGCTCAATGATCCATAGGCATCGCGCAAACCGGTGGCCGGTTTGGTCTTGGGGAATATGTCAGCCCAGCCGTTATACCTGTGGTTGGCTCCAAGCGGTGTCTGGAAAGAAACACCATTATCAGAGCCATACACCTCATAGCCGATCTTGCCGGTGAGATTTTTCAAAAAAGAATTTTTATTAGGTGCAAGCAGTCCGCCATTTATATGGTAATAGTCAGCAGTAAAATCCTTGGGATTATCCCCGTAATCGGACTGGCTGGCATATTCTGCAGTATAGAGCAGTTTGAGGCTGTCTGTTATTGCAGGAGAACCATGCAGCCGCAGGCCGAGGGACTGGCTGGAATAGGCATACTCGAATGGGCCGGAATCATCCGGATCCTCGTAATCCAGCCAGTAACCATACCCGATAATAGAACCGATATCCGGGAAAATGTAATTCAGGTTGACCAGGGGGGACTGCATGTTCACCTCCTGGTTATTGGTCATGAGAACATTCCAGATATAGCCGGCCTTAAAAGAAAAATATCCCAGAGAGGTGTTGAGCAAAGTCACCGAGTCCATGGTCTGTTCCATCTGGCGAAAGGACGCGGGACAGAGAAAGCGCTCATTATCCCAGACAAGTTTCTGGCGACCGGCCTTAATCATGGTATCGGGAATGCCATCAAAGGAGAGCCATGCCTGGTTCAAGGCACCCTCATTAGGATCCCCAATAACCGCGTATTCAGTTTTTCCGTTTGAGGTGTTATTATAATCATCCAGAAAAACCGAGTTATTCCCAAGAAATTCAGCATAGGCCTGGAGACCGGCAAAGTTCGGGGTCTGATAGCCCAGACGCAGCCGGATGGGGTCGCCGTTGGCTGTCTTTAACCCGTCCTGCTCCACATGTTCATAGCGGTAGCGAATGTTGGCCTTGATCTGCCCCCAGTCCCCTTTAAGTGAATTGCTGATTTTGTCGTTTACCGTGTTTTCCTCTGCAAGACAGGTTGTGGCCATTGCCGGCAGGCTGATGCAGCCGACAAGGAGAAGTGTGCGTATTGTTACACCATAGTTCATTGTCAATCCTCCAGATACGAATGGTGCCAACAGTTACAACTTTGCAATGCTCTTGCTGCCACCATATTTAAGTTAAATAGAATTATGACGAAAAAAAGTGTAGTTCCCTATTTCAGTTTAAGAGTGACACCTTCCGATGCTAACATCTGTTGTCCCACTCTCGAAATTTTTCAGTGAACTTCTCGAAATCATAAAATTTTTCCTTAAAAAAATAATTTTCTGCAGAATTCATTACTTTTTAACAAATCTTTACCGATTATTGATGTTATTTTTGAAACAAACATGGTAATATTTATCTGTCGGCATCCATTATTGGTTGGTGTAGTTTTTTCCATGAGAAACCCAAAGAGAAAATACATGACTGCGTGTATCCTTTGTCTGATAACTTACGACACAGCTTCGTTGATTACCATAAAAAATTAAGAGGAAAATAATGAGTTAACCTCCGGGGAGTACGGCGTCGTGGTAAAACCTGAGAAAAGTAAAAATAACTCACCAGTTGATAAAAACAACTGGCGGGCAATATGCTCCTCAATTGAAGAGGAATGCATATCCTGCGGCCTCTGTCGAAAGGAGTGCAGGTACCTGCAAACATACGGTTTACCCATCGAGCAGGCAAAGGCGGCCCTTGATGAGCAGTTAGACCAGGGTCAGCTTTTCTCCTGCAGCCTCTGTGGACTCTGTACTGCAGTCTGCCCTCAGGATATTGATCCCGCAGCGCAATTTGCCGCCCTGAGGCGGGAAGCGGTTTACCGAAATCTCGGCACCTTTAAAGAACATAATCCGCTCACCAATTATGAAAAATGGGGCGGCTCCAAAACAATTTCCCTGTATGACCTGCCCGATAGCTGCGATACGATCTTTTTCCCGGGCTGTGCCCTGCCGGGGACTCGTCCTAAGCGGGTGGAACAGGTTGTTGAGACACTCAGACAGGAGATTCCAAATCTTGGAGTTGTTCTCGACTGCTGTACCAAGCCGTCCCATGATCTTGGCCGGATAGATTACTTTAGCCATGCATTTACCCGGATCCGGGGCGTGTTATTAGAGGCCGGTGTCAAAAAAGTACTGGTTGCCTGCCCCAGCTGTTTCAGAATGTTTGATCAATATAGTGACGGCCTGCAGGTCCAAACCATTTATGAAGTGCTGACCGGTTTTGATTTTGAAGCTGTGGATCTTCATGGGGAGGTTACCGTTCACGATCCCTGCGGGGTACGTGATCAAGCTCAAGTGCATAAGGCCGTGCGCGAATTGCTGGTGGCCACCGGGCTTTCCGTTGTTGAAATGAAACATCATGGAAGAAAAACGGTGTGCTGCGGGGAAGGGGGAGCGGTGGGCTATCTCAACCAGGAGTTTGCCGATACCTGGACGAATATCCGGGCTGAGGAAGCGGCAGGAATGCGAATAATCACCTATTGCGCAGGCTGTACCCATTTTCTTGACCGATTAACCCCAACCAGCCATATCCTTGATCTGCTCTTTGAAGGCAGAAAAACACTGGCTGGAAAAGTACAGGTTGGCCGCTCTCCTTTTACCTGGCTTAACCGACTGCGGCTCAAACTGAAATTACGGTGATTTTTATAGTCAGCTGTATGAAGCCTGCAAAGTGAATATGACTGTATCGTCCTCCCTCCGTGTAAACTAACCCGCATTTCTCATGAACATTTTGTTCGGTTATTTGTAATATTTTGGATTTATAACCAATTTTCATCTTTTCATGAAAGTCTATTTACTTACAAAATGTTCATCAAAGGCGAGCCGATACAGCCGCATCTGCTGCGTCTCTAAGTGGGCAGCATAGGAACAAACTATAGCTTAACCACTTGTTTCTTGCATATGCAGCCGTCTCGACTCGTGAGAAATGCGGGTTAAAGGTTACCTGATTCAGCCCTGAAAATGGGTTCTTGACTCTTTACAGCGCGTACTCTATTATTAATATAATAAAGTAATGGATTGTTAACTAGTGTGAGCGGGAGGAGTCAGTGCAATTACAGATTAAACAAATTAACACGCAGGGGCAAATATCTGTTGGGAAAAAATTTGCAGGGAAAAAAGTTCAAGTGAAAGAATATCCCGATGGTTCCGTGATGTTGATCCCCGTGGAGGTCATTAGTACCTTTGAACTTAACCTGTTGAAAGATAAGATGTTTCAAGGACGTCTCATGGAGTTTGATCAGTGGACATCAAAAAATAAACCAGTTGAAAGCAATCTCGACCAGCTGGAACAAGCCCGTGAAGATTGATCTAAATTTCCCCCCTTTTCAGCGGGATCTGTTTTCCCTGAATAAAACTGAGCTTTCTGCTTTTATCAGAACGGCCGGAAAGATTGCGAAGTTGGATCTTATGCAAATTCAGCGTTCATCCGGTTTTAATCTTGAAAAAATTCGACACATGACAAGCCCTGCCGGGGAAACGCTATATTCCATCAGGGTGAGCAAATCGTTTCGGGCAGTTGTCACCATAGAGAATGATTTTCTGCGTTTTGTCTCACTGCATCCCGATCATGATTCAGCCTATAAGAAACTGCAATAACGAATTTAAATCTTCAAATGCACTCATCAGAACCGGTG
>JAYEKB010000268.1:0-2619 GCA_034660835.1 Thermodesulfobacteriota bacterium | reverse complement strand
GCCTTCACGAATGGGCTTAATACAGTAATAGGCCAGCAGGATGAGGAAAACATTGGCAAACATCATGAGTGCCGTTGTTCCCTCTCCGGGACGCACCTCGGTAAAAATCCGGAGGAACTTTTCAGTTGTTGTCAGTTGTTTTTGTTGCATTTATATTTTTACCTTCCTGCTCAGATCCTGCTTAGCTAATTCACCACGAACTGGGTATTCGTTTAATTCTAATAAGCATAACTACAGTACAACTTTTCGCGGCGAGGCGTCGCTCCTACCCTTATGCCGGTAGAAGTGGCGCCTCGCCGCGAAACGATTGCCAATTAGCTGGTCTGCCTGACTGAAACGGATAGTCGGTAGCCACGACATAGTCTAAACTCAAGGGAGTTGCCTTGCTCCCCTAACCAATCATTTCAATCCACCCAGTGCAGTACGTTTCGGATGATTGACCAGCGGGGGACATGATGTTGCGGCTGCTGGCCAAGTATCCAGTAGTTGTACAGGTCCGTAATAGTCCCGTCATTCTGTTTCAAGATTACCCAGTTTTTAAGAAGATCTGCCAGACTCTCTTCACCCAGGGGCACAGGAAAGGCAACAGGAAGTTTAATCCTGTCGCCAAAGGGCGTGGCCACGGCATATTCCGGATAGAGCAGGCTCCAGGTAGATCCTTCTTCGGCCAGCGTGACCATAGCATCGGCCCTGGTATTGTAGTGTTCTATAAAACTCTCATTGGAATCAATCAACAGAAGTTCTGCACGGGGCAGCAGGGTATGAATCAATTTCTGGTAGTAAGGATCAGCCACGATGGCAAGGGTTAAATCCTGCCGCTGCAGTTGGCTGAAGTCCTTGAATTCATGCCGCCGGTAATCTTTGACCAGCAGGGCAAGGGTATAATTCATATAGGGGATGGAGTAATCCTGCACCGTGGACAGCCGGGGTACCAGGCCTTGCCCGATGGCCATGTCACAGTAACCGGAATTAAAATAGGAACTGAGGTCAGCGCCATTGGCCGGTACCAATTCAATATGGGTGCTGAAATCCGCCCCCAGGATCTCGACCAGTTCAACATCCAGCCCGACCAACTGGCCGACCGTGTTAAAATAGGAAAAAGGCATATTGTTGTCTTCATCATAACAGACACGCATCATACCGCGTTTCTGAATTTGTTCCAGTCTGCTCATGCCGGGCAACAACGGCACGGCAGCGGGCGGGTCAACATACACAGTGGCCTGTATCCTGAGTTTGGACAGCGGCATCGAGGCGATAAGACTGTCTTTATCGTAGGTATCTTTAATGGCGATTGTCAAGAATAACCGCGAGCCGACAACCACGGTCACCAGAAGGAAACAAGTTATCAATATGTAACGGAACAGCCTTCGCCAGCGAACTCTCACCTGACCCCTCATGGCAAAGGCGGTCAGCAAGGTCAGGGTCAACACATGCATCGCGGCAAGCAGAGTGCCGAATCGGGCATTGATCACCGAGGTGGCAACAAAGAACTGGAAGGTATCACTGGGAATATGCATAATATCAAGCATGAACGGCACCGCAACATTCACGTTGGCAAAAAGACTCATGAGACCGCTGCCTAGCAGAACCGTATAATCCGCCGGCTCCACCTCAAACCCAGAGTACCAGCCGGCAAAAAGAATAAAACTGAAGGTAAACAATTTGCCGGCATGGGGAAAATTAAACGAGGCCGGGATGATGATGTCAACGGTTGCATCAGCTTCTTCACAGTCGACATCGCTTTGGCTGATCATCTCCTTGCTTCGCGCCGCCAGAATCGGCAGGACAATGAACAGGCTGGAGGTTGCAAATGCGGTAACCAGAGCGTCTTTAGTCAAATCGATCACCTGCCGGTACCTGAGCGGGGTCAGGGTTGTCACCAGGGCAGGCAGAATCCAGAACGACATGACCAGAGAAAAGGCCACATAGGTATACAGATACACCTCCATACGTCGCATCTCGGCAAGCCCCATGGTACCTGCTGCGCTTGCCGTGATGGCAAAGACGCCGATGGGGGTCAGGCGGACAACAAAATTGGTTACCCTGGTCAACGCCTCCATCAGCACGTTCATGTCTTCCATCAGGCGTTCTTTTCCCTTAATGCCGATAAGGGCAAGTCCTATGGAGATACAAAACAGCACGACTGCAGGCACAAGATTGTTGGCAATGGCATGAAACGGGTTAGCAGGAATATAGAGTTTGATAAAGTCAATCGACTCTTTGGGCTGGGTGAGTCCCTGTGAGAAGAAAGAAGAAGATTTCCAGTCAGGGAAAGCCAGGGGGAAAAGAAAGACCACGCCAATGGTTATGACCCAGATAAGTAGGAGCAGCAGCCCCCCCTTTTTAGCCAGCATGACGGCCTGTCGGTACTCCAGACTGCCGAGTCCAAGTATTAGAGAGAGAATAACATACGGCAGCACGGTCATCTGCAGCAAATTGATGTAAATATCCCCCATGGTCTCAAGAAAGGCGACCAGTTCGCCAAAAAACAGGCCGGTGCAGATACCGAGGAGCAGGGCAATGAATATTTTAGTGGACAGACTGAATATGGGAGTTTTTTTCTCTTTCATTCTTTTTGTCTGAAATTACAGGGCTGCAGCAACATTTTCGCGGCGAGGC
>JAYEKB010000267.1:0-2630 GCA_034660835.1 Thermodesulfobacteriota bacterium | reverse complement strand
ATGCGGTGATTGAGAAAAACCGCAAGCGTAGCAGGGCTACGTTGAGGATTTTGCGATTGAACCGCATTCAAAGATGACTCGAAGATAAGATGCAAGATTAGCCAAGTTATTTTTTTACAGGACCTAACGACCACTGTAACCGACATAGGAAAAAGCTCCGTCATGCCGTCAATCACAGATGTTCTGAATACGGTTACGGATATACAGCTCCATCGCTACAACCTGGAGACCAACAGTTTGCTGAAAAAAGAGCTCAAGGAGTGGACCAGGTCGGTTTCAGGGCCGGATGGTGCAATAACACCTTACTTTATAGAACTGAGCGTAGAGGATGTGAAAAATCCTGAAGTACTGCACTTCTTCAACAAGATTCCCACAAGTTTTTCCCTGGAAAAAGAACAGGTGGATAGAATTATTGATACGTCCAGGCGCCTGCTTCGGAACGATCCGGAATACCAAAAATTATTGCAGAACCTGGGAGTAAATCAGCCTGTTGCTAATGACCGGCCTTCTCCGAAGTAGATTTCCTTCAAAAAATCCTGATGCACAGTAACGAAGAGGGTTGTACCATACTGAAAAGGAATCCCTGCGAACCGGGCAATACTGAAGCACAACGAATTGCCTGAATCGATCATGAACGAAACGTTATCACACTATGCCAGTCAGCAAATTTAAGCTCGTCAAACAATGTATAAGAGAGTTGCTTGGTCAGGATCCCGAGAAGAAAATGATTCTGAAGTGGGAAGAAATCTATGGCCCATTTGATCAGGGAAACTACGACCATTACACTTTCAGAGACCTTCCCAGTGAATCCGGGTACTATCACGGAGAAATTATTCGCTGGGTTCAGGAACTCTCACCAGTGCCCAGGCAAACCCTGCTTGCCGGTGAGGCCAGGCAGGCAGCCGCGGAACTGAAAAAGGTAATGGAGTTTGGCGAAGTCACCACTGCCGGTGTGCTGGATGTTGATGTTCCCTGGAACTTTGAGGAAAAACCGCCAGAAATAGGTCCGTTTGACCTGATAGTCAGCCAGGCAATTCTTGAACACCTCCTTGATCCCTATCTGCATATGCTTTCTTTGAGCGGTCTCCTGGCAGAAGGAGGATACCTCCTGGTCCATACGGTCACTCCCGGTTTTGAATATCACCGCTATCCCATTGATGCCTGCCGCTTCTTTCCCGATTTTTTTGAGACATTTGCCCTGAAAACAGATTTGCTTGTTCACCGGAAAAGGGTACACGACAACCACATCTTCTATCTTTTTCAACGGACAATGTCTCAATGAAACGATCGGCAACTATTAAGCCTGCAGCCTATGAGTGACCGACAAAAACACTCTCTGGCCGAGATCAATGAGTATTTCACGGCAAATGGAGCCTGGGAACAGAACAACGGTCCAAGGCAAAGCGAACTTTTCGCCCATTATTTCGACCGGGTGATCACCTTTCAAGAGAAGAAATTCACCCTGCTTGATGTAGGCTGTGCCCTTGGCCAGGCAGCTGCTTTTTTTGCCTGTCGCTATCCCGAGGCGGAGATATCAGCAACAGATATATCTGATGTAGCCATCAGCAGAGCGAGGGAACAATACGGTGACTCTGTCCAATTCTTCACAGAAGATATTGCACGGCTCGAAGGGCAATACGATGTGATTTATTGTTCCAATGTGCTGGAACACTTTCACGACTTCACTCAAAAGACCCGAACGCTTGCCACCTGCTGTAAACGGCTTTGCATAATGGTGCCTTATAATGAACGTAAACGAGACGGCAGCAGGCTTGTTCCGGATGCAGGCAACCTTGAGCATCAATATTCATTTTACGAGGACAGTTTTGGCTTCCTGCTGGACGAGAGGCTGGCGGTTACAATCAATACTGAAGTCATCTCCTGTCCAGGTGCCTGGGGATGGAACCGGAGACAGCGGATAACCCATTGCATTGACAATTTTTTCCGAAAAGTAAGCAACAGGCCCCGTGTCCACGAGCCGTTGCAGATTATCTATGATATCAAAACGACGTAAGCGATCAGAGGCACCCCATCTTTACGCAGCCAAGAGTGGCTAAGTCATAGGCTCATCCACCAATGATACTGCTACATGCTATGCAACTGCTAAAGAGGGTATTTTAAGTATAATTTCGGTATAAATGATCAAGGGGCCTATGCAACACGCCGGCATCTGTCCCGGGCACTGGCAAGGGGACGGGATCGGTTGGCAGGTAAAAAGGTCGTGTTGTATCAGTTTGCCAGCCGTGAACTCCCATTTGGTGACAGGCAAAAAATTCCTCTTGAGCTCAAGTAGCCTGAACCATCAACCTTCCTCACGTTTGGAACCGTTGAGCAGTTGCAGGTAAGGGGAACTGTACAGGAAGTATCCGCTGTGCCCAGCCCGGGCAGTGTTCCTTACCGGGACCATGTAGTATCAATTCATCTGGTTGACATCACATCTGAAGATAAACCGGGAGCTTTTTTTTCAGGACCTGGTTTTTATGCGGAGCATGAAGGATAATGTCTAAACACGCGCTGCACGGTTAAGACCGGGAGATGAGGTTGAGTTAACTGTGCGCAGTTGGCAGGATGTGGCAGATGAACTGGACGGCTTAAATCGCAGCGAGCTGGATGAACAGGAACTGCATTTG
>JAYEKB010000266.1:0-11225 GCA_034660835.1 Thermodesulfobacteriota bacterium | reverse complement strand
CATGAGTTGCGTGGTAAGATACCGGTCAAATTTTACAGAATCGTCAATAAAAAGGGTCAATAAAAAGGGTCACAATACAATAAAAAGGGTCACAATAAAAAGGGTCAGGTACAAATTAGATGAGATTTTATCGTAAATGACCAAGTGAAACCTCTTCAATTTCATATAACTCTTGACCACAACCCTACTACTGTTCATCTCAAATTTCCCTAAAATTAAATAGCAACATCTAGTGGTTACCTAATTTTAACACCTTTGCACGTAGTCTTGACAACGGAGTCTACTTCAGATCGGCTGAAAGGCGAAGGTTTTAACCATTTACAGAACAATAAACCCAAAATATTGTTACGAATAATATCTTAAATTTTAAGAAGTTAAGCAGAAGAGACTTATTTTTTGACGATCGTGCTGCTATAGAAGCTTAATTTTCGTTGTCATCAAAGCCATGGTATGGTACCGATTAAGTTCACAAATTCTTTTCCCAAAGAGTTATGTTCACATATTTTGCAGTTTCTGTGAATGCTGTGTTGGTTTCAGGCACATGACAGTACTCGTCAAACTTTTTTATGAGTAATTATGAGACTGACTGTACTTGAAATCAGAATTTCAGTATTTGATAAACAAGCACTGCATTTTAAAGAGCTGTACCAACCCCTAAAGAGGAGGCGTTAATATGAGGAAGTTAGCTTGTCTTGCAATGGTGTCCTGTGTTGTTGCACTTTGTTTTTCAACAAGTGCATGGAGTCTGGGCAGAAAAACAACCATTAAAGTAGGTCTTAATGCACCTATGACCGGTGATATACCAAAAGTTGGTGAGGGCACGAAGTATGCAGCCGAAATGTGGCTTGCAGACGTGGAAAAAGCCGGTGGTCTTGACGTTGGCGGCACCAAATATCCGGTTGAAGTTATTCTGGAAGATAATGAATCCAAGGCTGAGTCTGCTGTAAAGGCCAATACAAAGCTGATCACCCAGGATGACGTCCTGGTGATCATCGGACCACAATCATCCAAACAGGCAATTCCGGCTGGTGATGTTGCAAACAACTATGAGACTCCTATGATCAGCCCCTGGTCAACCAATCCGGATACCACGGGAAATCGTCCTTATGTATTCCGTGGTTGTTTTCTGGATCCTTTCCAGGGACCGGTACTGGCTAACTTTATCACCGAGGAGTTCGGTTTCAAAAAGGCAGCGGTTCTCTATGATGTGGCCAGTGACTATCCCAAGGGACTCGCTGAATTCTTCAAAATTGCCTGGGAAAAGAAACACGGTGAAGGATCTGTCGTTGCTTTTGAAAGTTTCACCACAAAGGATGCCGATTTCAGCTCCCAGTTGACCAAAATTATCCGTTCCGGTGCTGAAGTACTCTTTACTCCACAGTACTACAACGAAGTCGCCCTGATCGTTCAGCAGGCCAAAGATCTTGGATGGAAAGGTCCGATTGTTGGTAGTGACAGCTGGGGATCTGCCGAGACGGTTGAGCTCTGTGGGGAGGCCTGTTACGGACAATTCTTCAGTACCCATTATGCAGCAGCTGGTGCCAAAGGCGCTACCAAGGAATTTATCGACCGCTACAAGGAAAAATATGGTTATGTTCCTGATGACGTAGCGGCCCTTACCTGGGATGCGCTGCGACTTGCCCAGGCTGCCATTGAAGGTTCCGGCAAGATTACAGGAAAAATCAAGGAAGATCGAAAGGCTGTTCGTGATGCTCTTGCTAAAATTGAAAATTTTGAAGGCATCACCGGTAATATGACCTTTACTGAAGAAGGTGACCCTATAAAATGTGCAGTTATCGTTAAGATCAGTGACAAGGGTGAGTACGAATTTTATAAATCCATCTGTCCCTGATAGCCGATAATTTTTTTGCATCATTTTTAGGCTACCTTGCATAATTGCTTTTTCGCCCGATCTCTGCGTCACAGAAAAATGAAAAATTCTCACATATAACTAATATGCTGCGCTTTTTAATTTTCCTGTTCCTTGACCTCGAACGAAAAATCTAATTATTCAAGGCACCCTTTAGTAACCATTAAGTCTGGTGTGCATCATGTGTTTGCACACCAGACTTTTTGTTGGCATTATTTTGTGCCTGTCCACAGTTGTGTCAGATCCAAGGGAACTGATCGGTTGTGGTCAGACATCAAATCGTCCGTGCAAAAAATGTTTTAAACCCTTCGGTCAGTATTTCATCCGATAAAGCAGGAGCTGTGTAATGGATTATTTTTTTCAGAACCTGATAAACGCGCTGCAATGGGGCAGCTTTTATGCGGTGATTTCAATCGGCTACTCCATGGTATACGGCGTTCTTATGCTGTTTAATTTTGCCCATGGCGATATTTTCATGGTGGGAACCTACATTGGCTTTGGTATAGCCACCATGTTACTGACCCTTTTTTCTGCCTTCATGCCGGGCTGGGTGATTTTTATTCTGGTTGTCATCATTACCATGTTTCTCGCTTCATTCGTTGGTGTCTTTGTAGAGATGGTCGGCTACCGGCCCCTGCGCGGAGCTCCTCGAGCCTCTGCTGCCATTACCGGCCTGATGATTGGAATCATCTTTGAGACCGGCAACCTGATCATCCTCGGTGCCCAACGCTTCAGCTTTCCACCACTGATCAAATCTGTATCCTACAACGTCGGCGGCGTCTACTTCACCAACGTTAAGGTATTGATTATCGTGGTCTCGCTTATCCTGATGCTCGCGCTTCATACCTTTATACAGAAGTCCAAGTGGGGAATGGCCATGCGTGCCATGTCCTATGATTTTATGGCCGTGCCGCTGATGGGTGTCTCTATTAACGTTATCGCCCCGCTGACGTTTGCAATCGGCGCTGGACTCGCTTCAGTTGCAGGTATTCTCTACGGACAGGCCTATCCTGTGCTTGATCCTTATATGGGCATCCAGCTTGGTTGGAAAGCTTTTGTTGCTGCCATCCTGGGCGGCAGGGGGTCCATCATGGGTGCTGCCCTTGCCGGCTACCTGCTCGGATTTATCGAAATGTTTGTTCCTATGGTTTTCCCGTCTACCTTCAGGGACCTGATCGCTTACTCCATCATCCTGGTCATCTTGACATTCAGACCTCGAGGATTTTTTGGAATGGCTCACAGTACTCAACTCAGGCTGTAAGTTACGGAGTTTCAGGCTATCCCTCTAACGCGTACAGGATTCTCGCATCGAAATGATAAAGAAATTTTTCAGAATATTGTCCGTTGTTCCTCTGGCCGGCTGGCTTCTTGGGGGATTTACGGCAGTGCTGATAGAATATTACCTTGGCGATTTGATATCTTACTATCTGTATTTACCTAAAGTACCGGTACTTTTCGGCACGCTCATCATGCTCAAAGAACCGCAGCTGATACCCAGTGCTCTGGCATACAACCTGATCGTGTATATTCTGCCGATTCTTCTTGTTGGACGGCTTCTGGCTCCTGTTATGAACGGCCTTGCGGCCCTGCTCGAGAAAATGCCGCTCTGGCTGGCAACGATCATACATCTGGCTGCTTTTTACGGTATCCTGCATATGTGGGCCGGCATCAACGACTACCGGGTTCTGGTTGTAAAACTGACAATGATCGCCATTATTCTTACCATCAGTCTCAATATCATCAATGGCTACCAGGGTGAATTTTCTTGTTCTCATCCCGGCTTCATGGCTTTGGGAGCATACGCCTCTTCCACCTTAACACTGCTGCTCTTTGCCAATGATAAGATGTTCGGTGAGGCCCTGCTCAATCCGGCCCTTGGCCCCTGGCTTTTTCCGGTTGTTCTGTTCATCGGAGGTATAGTCGCAGCACTCGGTTCACTCATTGTAGCCATTCCCTCATTTCGTACCAGGGGAGATTACCTGGCTATCATCTCACTGGCCTTCCTGTTCATCGTTAAAAGTGGGATCGAGAATCTTGAAATCATCGGTGGCCCCCGGGGTATGAGTAGTCAGCCAAATTATGCAACTCTGCCGGTGGTATTCATATGGATGTCACTATGCATCTGGATTATCCACAACTTTACCACTTCGGTCATGGGCAAAGCTCTTAATGCCGTGCGTGATAATGAACCCGCTGCCAACTCCATGACGGTTAATACCCGAAAAACGAAAATGACCGCATTTATGTTCGGTGCATTCTGGGCAGGAGTGGCCGGCGGGCTTTTCGCCCATGTGCTGCGTTACGTTAATCCGGGTACCTTCGGTCTCCAAAAGCTGGCCGAAATTCTGGCCATGGTGTACTTCGGTGGACTTAACTCCATTTACGGCTCCATTGTCGGTGCTGTAAGTATTAGTGTTTTGGGTGAAGCTCTGCGCCCTCTTCAGCTATTCAAGTGGATAATAATTCCACTGATCCTGATACTCGTCATGATCTTCAGACCCCATGGTTTGATTTCTTTTACCGAGTTGAATGTTAAAGAGGTAATGCGGCCCCGGAACAAAGAACGCTCAGAAGGAGGTGAATAATGGCACCACTACTAAGCGTTATCGACATGACCCACTATTTCGGGGGACTGTGTGCCGTCAACAATTTTAATCTTGCCATTGAGCCCGGCCAAATTAAAGGTTTGATCGGTCCCAATGGCGCAGGAAAAACTACTGTTTTCAACCTGATCACCGGTGTTTATACACCCACCGAGGGCACTATTGAGCTCATGGGTAAAAATATCAAAGGGTTGGAAACGCATCGTATTGCCGCCAAGGGTCTTGGCAGGACCTTTCAGAATCTGGCTTTATGGCGCCACATGAATGTTCTGGATCATATCCGGTTGGCACACTATTCCCAGCTCAGCTACGGTCTGTTCGGCGCTTTTTTCGGTACCCCGAAATGTAGAGAGCAAGAGGAACAAGTCATTGAGAACTCCTACAAGTTACTGCAAATATTTGATGTCAAGCAATTTGCCACCCAAAACATCGGGAACTTGCCTTATGGAGCCCAACGACGGGTTGAAATGGCTCGCGCTATGGCGACCAACCCAAAAGTGCTCTTTCTCGACGAACCGACAGCCGGTATGACCCCGGATGAACTGATCCGAATGATAGAGATCATCCGGCAGGTTCACCGGGATTTCGGTGTTGCCATCTTTCTCATTGAGCACCGGATGAAGTTTGTAATGGAGCTATGCGAATCTATTCAGACCCTTGTTTTCGGTGAAGTTATTGCTGAAGGACCGCCGGAAGAGATCCAGAACAACCCGGAAGTTATCGAAGCCTACCTGGGCAAGGAGGATGTGCACTGATGCAGCTGGTAGTTGAAAACCTTTCGGTTTCTTATGGTAAAATCAAAGCGTTGCATGGAATCAGCTTCTCTATCGAACAGGGGGAAATTGTAACTATCATTGGCGCTAATGGAGCGGGTAAAAGTACCACCCTGCGAGCAATTTCACGAATGGTGCCTTCAGAACCCGGCTCGAAGATCGAGTTCATGGGTGAGGATATTCTCAAATACAACACTGATAAAGTCGTCTCGAAACTTGGAATCTCACATGTGCCTGAGGGGCGGATGATTTTTGGTAATCTAACCGTTAACGAGAATTTGACACTGGCTTGTTTCGCCAGAAAAGATTCCGATGCAGTGATTAGAGATAAAAAATGGGTATTTGACCTCTTTCCCCGACTTGAAGAACGAAAAAGCCAACTGGGTGATACCTTGAGCGGTGGCGAACAGCAGATGCTTGCTGTAGGCCGGGCCTATATGAGCGGCAGAAAGATCATGATACTTGATGAACCATCCATGGGGCTGGCACCACTGCTGATGCTCGATATGTTTGATTCCCTCCGGGAAATCAACAGCCAGGGCACCACGATCCTGCTTGTTGAACAGAATGCTCGTCTCGCACTGAAATTTGCCACACGCGGGTATGTCCTTGAACATGGACACCTCGTTCTCCAAGGTGACGCAGATGGCCTACTCGATGACCCAGAGGTAAAGAAGGCTTATTTGGGAGCATAACGGGGTGATCACAATTAAGGGGATGATCGTATGGGATTGTTTTTCGATTAGAGTTACAATGGAGCATGATTGTCCCAAGTTCACGATAATCAGGTATTTCCAGAAAGAAATATAGACAAATTCTGTGAGCGTGATAAATTCCTCAACTGTTAGTATTGTCTTTGGCAAAATTGATAAAACTGATCCACAGGAGAGCAAAATGAAAAAAATGTCGTTTATCATGGTAGCAGTCTTCCTCATGATTTCTGTGTCACTGGCTGTTGCCGGTACCTTGGATGAAGTAAAGAAGCGCGGTGAATTGAACTGCGGTGTATCCACTGGCCTACCTGGTTTTTCCAACCCTGATGAAAAGGGAACCTGGACCGGCCTTGATGTTGACGGTTGCCGGGCAGTTGCCGCTGCAGCACTTGGCGATGCCACTAAGGTTAAATATGTGCCCCTAAACGCCAAAGAGCGTTTCACCGCCCTTGCCTCTGGTGAGATCGATGTCCTGGTTCGCGGTACTACCTGGACCATGCACCGTGACACTTCGCTGGGCCTCAACTTCGCCGGCGTCAACTACTATGACGGACAGGGGTTCATGGTCACCAAGAAGCTTGGCGTTAAAAGCGCTAAAGAACTTGATGGGGCAGCTGTCTGCATCCAGGGTGGTACCACCACCGAGCTGAACCTGGCCGACTACTTCAAGGAACAAGGTATGAAGTATGAGCCGGTCGTGTTTGACAACCATGATTCCACGATCAAGGGTTTTGAGGCTGGTCGTTGCGATGTTCTGACCAGTGATCAGTCACAGCTTTACGGTCTGCGCACCCATCTGCCCAAGCCCGAAGAGGCCGTGTTGCTGCCCGAGATTATCTCCAAGGAGCCCCTGGGGCCGGTTGTTCGCCAGGGTGATGATGCCTGGTTTAATGTCGTTCGCTGGACATTCTTTGCCATGCTCAACGCAGAAGAGATGGGCGTGACCTCTCAGAATGTGGATGAGATGAAGAAATCTAAAAATCCCGGCGTCCTTCGTCTGCTCGGACTTGAAGGCGACAAGGGCAAGACCCTGGGATTGGCTGATGACTGGTCTTATCAGATCATCAAGCAGGTCGGCAACTACAGCGAAAGCTTTGAGAGAAACGTTGGTCAGGGTTCTCCGCTCAAGATCGCCCGTGGTCTCAATGCACTCTGGAAAGACGGTGGTATCCAATACGCTCCGCCCATCCGCTAACATAACTGTATTATAAACCTGCCGGGGGTATTCTCAGAATACTCCCGGTTGCCTATTGTTACTGATAAATCCCTCCTAAATGGCGCAACCCCGTAAGCCATCATCCACTTCCTGGTGGAATAACGCCCAGTACCGGGCCCTGTTTTTTCAGGTGCTCCTTGTGCTCGGGGTGGGGCTTTTTTTCCTGTTCATAGTCAAGAATACTTTGCACAACCTTGAGCAGCGGGGGATTGCTACTGGTTTCGACTTCCTCGGTCAGCGGGCGGGGTTTGGTATCAATCAGCATCTTGTTCCCTACAGTGAAGACTCCACCTACGGCCGTACCTTTATTGTCGGCCTGCTCAATACGATGCTGGTCTCCGGGCTCGGCATTATCTTTGCCACCATGCTGGGGGTTGTTGCAGGTGTGGCGCGGCTTTCGAGTAACTGGATTGTCAGAAAAATAGCCACTGTTTATGTTGAAATATTCCGTAATATTCCGCTATTGATCCAGATTTTTTTCTGGTATTTCTCCGTACTACGTACTCTGCCCTCGCCCAAGCAAAGTCTGCACCTGGGGCAGAGTTTTTTTCTCAATATCCGCGGTGTGTACCTGCCCCAGCCTATTTATGAAAGTGGTTTTGGCTGGGTAGTACTGGCCCTTTTGGCAGGTATTGTTTTTGTTATCATGCTGAAAATATGGGCAAAAAGGCGACAGGATCAAACTGGTGAGCAGTTTCCCGTGTTGCTGGTTTCCCTGGTAGTCCTTTTCGGCCTGCCAGGCCTGGTCTATTTTGCAATGGGTGCCCCCTTGAGTTGGGAGCTGCCGGAACTGAAAGGTTTCAATTATGTTGGCGGCATGGTGGTGGTGCCGGAGTTGGCTGCGCTGCTGCTGGCGCTCACTATTTATACAGGCACTTTTATTGCCGAGATTGTCCGTTCCGGGATACTGGCAGTCAGCCATGGTCAGACCGAAGCGGCTTCAGCCTTGGGGCTGCGTCCGGGCAAGGTGTTGCAGTTGGTCATCTTTCCTCAGGCCATGCGGGTTATTATTCCGCAGATGACGAGTCAGTATCTGAATCTGACCAAAAATTCTTCGTTAGCCACAGCTATTGGTTACCCGGATCTTGTGGCGGTGTTTGCCGGCACCACCCTCAACCAGTCTGGACAGGCTATTGAAATTATTGCTATGACCATGGCAGTTTACCTCACTTTAAGCTTGGTGATATCCATGTTCATGAACTGGTATAACCAGCGTACTCTGTTGAGGGAGCGCTAAGATGAGTGTTCACGTTCCCCATCCGGATCTGCCGCCGCCGGCTGCCAGTGTTGGCGCTGTCGGCTGGGCCAGGAGTAATCTGTTCTCCTCCTGGTTCAATACTCTGCTCACCTTGGCTGCGCTCTACTTACTGTATATTACTATACCACCTCTTGTTAAATGGGCAGTGATTGACGCCGATTTTGCTGGTTCAACCCGCGATGCCTGTACCGGCGAAGGAGCCTGCTGGGTATTTATAAAGGTTCGGTTTTACCAGTTTATGTTTGGTTTTTATCCGCCTGGTGAGTATTGGCGGGCAGTGTGTGCTTTTCTTTTGATTGGTGGGCTGGTTGTCTACCTGCTTGTGGACGGCAGTCCGAGAAAAGGATGGGTGGTTGGATTCACTGTCTTTGTTTATCCGGTTATCGCTTTTTTTCTTTTTTACGGAGGCTTGGGTCTTGAAGTAATAGATACCCATAAGTGGGGTGGCCTGATGCTGACTCTGATCATCTCCACTGTCGGTATGTTCTTTGCTTTGCCTTTTGGAATTATTCTGGCCCTTGGCCGTCAATCTTCCATGCCGGTGGCTAAATCGGTCTGTGTGGTTTTTATTGAGCTTTGGCGAGGAGTACCACTGATCACCATTCTTTTCATGTCCTCGGTCATGTTGCCCATCTTTATGCCGGAGCAGTTGGAGATCGATAAGCTTGCACGGGCCTTGATCGGGATTGTTTTTTTTCAATCCGCTTACATGGCGGAGGTCATTCGGGGTGGTCTGCAGGCTATGCCCAAAGGACAATATGAGGCTGCCGATGCTTTGGGGCTTGGCTACTGGCCGGCCATGTTCCTGATTATTCTGCCCCAGGCCCTGAAGACAGTCATCCCGGGTATTGTCAATACCTTTATCGCATTGTTCAAAGACACGACCCTGGTATTGATTATCGGCCTTTTTGATATTCTCGCTATTATCCAGTCCGCCTTTACCGATCCCAAGTGGCTTGGTTTTTCCAAGGAAGGATATCTCTTTGCAGCGGCAGTATTCTGGATTTTCTGTTTTTCCATGTCCCGCTACAGCCAGCACCTGGAACGTAAATTACACACCGGCCATGCTCGATAGACAAGATGAATACCTGCCCTGCTAATGCCGGGCAAGCCTTCATCCTGAAACCTGAAACCTGAAATTTGAAACCTGAATGATGGTAAGCAAAGCAGCAGAAGTACGATTGGCAGACAGTGAGATTGCTATTGATATTAAATCCATGCATAAGTGGTATGGCGATTTCCATGTGCTTAAAGATATCAACCTGACCATCAAACGCGGTGAACGAATTATTATCTGTGGTCCGTCGGGTTGTGGAAAATCCACCCTTATCCGCTGTTTGAACCGGCTGGAAGAACACCAGCAGGGTGAGATATGGATAGATGGCATTGAGCTAAACGATGACCTGAAGCATATTGAAAAGATCCGCAAGGACATCGGCATGGTTTTCCAGCAGTTCAACCTGTTTCCGCATCTGACGGCACTTGAGAACTGCTGCCTGGCCCTGATCTGGGTACTGAAACAACCTCGGAAGGAAGCCGAAGCAACAGCCATGCGCTACCTGGAACGGGTCAAAATCCCTGAACAGGCGGAAAAGTATCCGGGCCAGCTTTCCGGCGGCCAGCAGCAGCGGGTGGCCATTGCCAGGTCGCTGTGTATGAATCCTAAAATCATGCTCTTTGACGAACCTACCTCGGCCCTTGATCCGGAAATGATCAAGGAGGTGCTGGACGTTATGGTCGACCTGGCCAACGAGGGTATGACCATGCTCTGTGTTACCCATGAGATGGGCTTTGCCAAAACCGTTGCCGACCGGGTCATTTTTTTGGATTCCGGGGAAATCATCGAAGAAAATGATCCTGAGAACTTTTTCTCCAATCCGCAGTCGGACCGTACCAAGCTGTTCCTGAGTCAGATCCTGTAGGGGATTTTATAATCCAATTCACATAACGGGTTATTGGGCTGGACCGCAGTCACCTTGACAGTCGTGATTTATATATCCTGGAGGGCAGGGTCTGTTTCGGTCATAATCCCACGAGGAACAGGGAGGGACGGCTTGAGTAGGTGGAGCTGATTGCTGGGCCGGGCTGCAGTTACCGCGACAGTCGTCATTTACATATCCGGGAGGACATGGTCTGTTGTAGACATTGTCCCAGGATGTACAGGGAGGCCTACTCTGAACTGGTGGCGGAGCGAAGCTGTTTCCACATGGCCGCGGCCCCTGACATATTCTGTAACGACCACCTTTCGCGTCGTCACATAACGTTTCATAAGCCTGTCCCGGTTGACATACCCCTCGATGGGTATCAAGACCTAATTGAGTGCAGGGAGCCATGCGGCTGTCTCTGTTCGGTAAAACATTCCATGATCCTGAACAATCTGCGGCGTTCGCTGCTTGACTGCTTAGGCCGATTCCTAGCAAAAACGCCAGTGCCGGGAAAATTCTTTTTTTCATTGTTTACCTCCGAGTATATTTAGGCAATATCCGACCGCTCATTTCTGTGATCGGAGCCTGTAGGTAGGAACGTGCTCATATTGTTTAAAATACATAAAAATTCGCCAGGGGCAACCAACTTGGCTAATCCACTTGCTGGTAAACTTTTACTATAATACTTTATCCCCACGATTCAGGTCAAGTTAGTTTTTTTTGATGATTATTGATATTCTTTTTAGCCCGCATATTTCATGAACACTTTGCTCATTTTAAGGTAACCTCTGTAAATCATATGATAAAATTGCGCATTATTCCCTACTTTAAATTTGCAAAGTGTTCACCGAAGGCAAGCCGATGCGA
>JAYEKB010000265.1:0-2677 GCA_034660835.1 Thermodesulfobacteriota bacterium | reverse complement strand
AAAAAATCTAATCAAACATGCAACTACAGTCATAATAAAGGGAAACCATTGGCAATGTCAAGCACTCCGAAGAAGTGTAAGGTTGACCTTCTTCCCGAACACCTTTGATAAAAAAACCAGGCCCGAATGCCAAGCCCCACAAACAGAAAAAGGAATTAGTTTTTGGAGAAATGTTCCTGAAAGGCACTTGTTTGTCCATAAATGGTCTTTTTCCTGAAGTTGTTCTCCATGTGACACTTGACATTTTCTTTATCCTGATAATATTTATTACCATGTAAGCAGGATAAATATTAACTGGGGTATGCATTTGACTCAAGTAACCACAATATCTGGTAGGTTGGGTTAAGCGGGTCATTTACTCGAATTCTGTTGGGTTTGCCTGGTTTGAGATAAACTCAATACCTGGATATTACAATAAAATAGCTAACCCAACAAATTTTGTCGATAATGATAACGGCTTAACCCAACCTACAATTCTACGGTTATCTGTTTGTATCTTGGCCTATTTACCAGTGTATTGTGCGACGAAGGCCAATGGTCATCGACAGGGTCATACACATACCGGGCGTTGCCGAGACGAAAAAGAACGTTGGAATAAAAACGGTGAGAACGGAAGGATCTATGACACCATTCATAATGGCCTTAGGAGACAGGAAAAAGCATAACCAAAAAGTAGATGGTATTACAGAGTATCAGCATTTTTCATTACTCTGTCTGATCTTTCTCCAGGTTTTGCTCCAAGGTCTGCCAGGATTTAGCCCGGGCCAGGGCCTGTTCCATGGAAACCGCGAACCGGGATTGTGCCAAAAAGATATTGTCCTCCCCAATGAGGTCATACAGTCCCGTTCGCTTCAATTGCTCCGTCACCTGCCTGTTGAGCCCGGCCAGCAACAGCAGATTGCCCCGTGCATGAAGTGTACTGGCGTAACGTTTGAGAACCCTTATAAAGGTACTGTCCACCTCATCGCGGTCACGCAACCGAAAGATGACAACCGTTCTCCGGGCATCACCGATATCAGGGAGATCTGATTCAAATTCTGATGCACCGGCAAAGAACAGGCTTCCGATCGGCTCCAAAATGACAATATCATCACTCTCCAGTGTTGACGGAGGTTCTACTTCCATGTAGCCACCATCCTCGTGGGAAACGATTCGTTCAATGCGCACCCGTTCTGCCGAGCGAAAGACATGCAGGACAATATGGAGCACGACTCCCAGCCCGACCGCCGCCTGGATGGGAACAACCAGGGTGGCCGCAAAGGTAATGACCATGATGGCCATTGGTACACGCCCCGTGTTCCAGACGGTTTGTATCCGGTGCACATTGATCATGCTGAAGCCAACCGTGATCAACAGTCCGGCCAGGGTGGCCATAGGTATTTTTTCGATAAAAGGAGCAATAAGCAGCACAGCCAGCCCGGCAATAATTCCGGTGGCAACATTTGCCCAGCGGGACTGCCCGCCCATGTTCTGGATCAAAATAGTACCGGATACGGAACCACCAACCGGTATACCACCCACAAGGCCGACGGCCAGATTACCGGCGCCCTGTCCCCTGAAATCACCTGAAGGATCAGGATACTCACCATCGGGATTAGGAACGCTGCCGCTTACACCAGCCGCCTGCACCAGGGCAATGACGGCAATGGTAAGCGCGGGTAGAGCCATGCTGGGAATCAATGAAATATCAGGAAGATGAAGGGAAGGCAGCGAACGTGGTATTCGAGTAACGTCTCCCACGAGTGAAACCGACGAAAAATTCGCAAGCGCCACAAGAAGAGTTGTCAGTAACACAGCTGCCAGCAGGCTATACTTTTCAAAATGGGTCCGATTGATGATCACAATAATGAGGATCGTCACCAGTCCAACCATCAGAGGAGCCGGGAGTATTTCAGGCCAGTTATTGATTGTATCAATTAGCTTGAAAATTCTATTCCCCTTTTCACTGGAAAAACCCGTCAGATCGCCGACCTGACCAAGAACAGTCAGTATGCCCAGTCCGCTGAGAAAACCTGTCATAACTGCATTGGAGATGAAACGCACCAAAAAGCCGAGCTTAAGCAGGCCAATGACAAGCATAAAGAACCCTACCAGCAAACCCAGCACCACCAGATAGCTCAGATGCTGCTCTGCAGGTATACCGCTCAGGGTTTCGAGAGTAGCCAGGGCTGTTGCGCTGGTGGAGTCCACATTCATAATAACCGAGCTGGTGAAGAATGCGGCGACCGTTGTGCCGGCAATAATGGAGTAGAGACCGAAAACAGGGTTGACGCCTGCCAGCAAACCGTTGGCCAGTCCGCCCGGGACACTAATCAGCGCCATCACAAGACCGGTTCTTACATCATTTAAAAATGTCTTTCCGGATACTTTGATACCGTTTATGACTGACATTGCGTTGACTCCTGGTACAACTAATATGCCTGAATAGAATGGATTGGATAAGGCAATTGTCGATACATTTACCCCAGCGCTGAAATCAAATCAGCAACGACAGATCATAGCGAAAAGGGGTCCGAAAAGGGGTCAGATTTATTTGTTAATATAAAAATCAAAAAATCTAATCAAACATGCAACTACAGTCATAATAAAGGGAAACCATTGGCAATGTCAAGCACTCCGAAGAAGTGTAAGGTTGACCTTCTTCCCGAACACCTTTGATAAAAAAACCAGGCCCGAA
>JAYEKB010000264.1:0-11531 GCA_034660835.1 Thermodesulfobacteriota bacterium | reverse complement strand
GTTTTTTTTGCATTGATAAATGTTAGGACATAAAAAAACCCCGGCAGTCTTGCCGGATCTGCCGGGGTCAACAAGGAAATGAAAAAATTCATTACCTGACATTATTTTTATAGATGAAGGAAAAAGGAAAGTCAAGAGGGTGTGTTAAATTTGGGCTGACATTTATCTGCTTTAAAACCCTGTGTACTTTCTGCTGTTGGCCGCCTTGGCCTTCCGTTGTTGCTGGACATTTCCGAACAAAATCAAGGGATCACTCTATGAATTTTCCTCAATGCCTGACAGTTAAATTTTTTTTGATGCGAACGGAGGCATTCATTCAGTTGTTGTTTGTAGATCAGCGGCATTGATCGTCAACGGGCCATCATGGTCTACTTTTACCAGTCCAATTTTGTTTAGTCCCAGCATAGCTCCAGGCAAACGGCTTTCTGGGGTCGGCCCGACAGACCCCATCCCTATCATAAATTCTACAAGCACTTCATAACGCCCTTCTTTCAGATTGTAATGCTTCACAAGCACTTCCCCTAACTCTTTCAAAGTTAACGGCGGCACAATTGGTGTGGCTTGTTTGGCGGGCTTAGTGGACATGTCGGGACCCTTCCCATTTTGATTCCGTAGATGATGATGCAGCAAATGTTTGAAATCCATCTGGGGGTCTTTCCATGTTGATAGTGATATGTTGATTCACTTCAGGCGACCCACCGAGATAAAATTCCAAGGATTTGGCGACAACTTTATTTAGAGATGTTCCTTCCTCTATTGCCCGGATAGCGGCCTGCTTATGCAGACTTGGTGACACCCGGACATTAAACTGTCCTTTTAAGGGCTTTCGTGGATTCCTCCCCAAGTGCTCACACGTTTCCAGGTAATCATCAACCGCCGCCTCGAACTCCTTTTGAAGGCTTGCCGGATTTGCGGCCTGGTATGTCACCAAGTCGTCAACGAAAAGAATCTTGCCCCTGCATACCAAAGATTCCATGTCTATTTCGGCTGTGCCCTCATAGCCGTTATACTTTAGAACACTCATGCGCCACCCCTTTGAATAAATCCATGTTCTTTAAGGTGCTGGACTATATTTGAGATACACCCTTTGTCTATCGTTGGTTCAGGATGTGGTTTATGGCAAATGATCAAATCGTCCTTTTCTTTATGATAAAATTTTCTACGAGAGCCGCCGGTTTTGCCGCATTGGATTTGCTTGTAGCCCAAGTGCAAAAGCAGTGTCTTGATTTCTTTCCACTTAATACCCGAAGGGACTGGTCTGTCGGATATCCTGCTCAGTATCTTGTCATACCTTGACATTATAATCCTATCACAGCCATGCTAATAGTGTAACTGAAAAATAGTTGCAATGTTTTTTTTTGTTTTAACCGTGAAAACTATTTTAACCTCACCGCCCAAATGACAAACAGCGTCACTCAAGCAATGATAAAGCTGGTCTTGAAGTCGCATCAAGCTGCGAGTAAGGCATCTATATACTCAAAGAGTGTTCTACTAAAATGGAAGCCAACCGACACGGACAAGAGTAGTATATCACGATTCAAGATACAAAAAAGAAATAGTTTAGATTCTGATCTGTGGTCTTTGCTGCTATATCCATAATGGCTCATTCTTCGCCACGAAGGAAATATCTCAATATTTTAAACTGAAACACCCTACTTCGTTTCCTTCACAGGCCATTCATGCCCCTTCTGGCCGGCGGGGACAAAGTGGGGATAAAACGTGAAAAACAACAAAAAAAGGACTTATAGCAGAAGCTATAAGTCCCTGATTTTACTGGTCGGAACGAGAGGATTTGAACCTCCGACCACTTGACCCCCAGTCAAGTGCGCTACCAGACTGCGCCACGTTCCGAAAATTGTGCATTATTATAACATCTGTGGTCTGATGCAACAATAGCTTCTTGAGTTATCTTCGTCTCAAGAAGGAGAAATTGTTTTTAGTATTTCCTGCAACTCCTGTTTGATAATTCCAAGGTGGTTGCTGCTTACCTCAGGACTTTTTACGGGTACCGGTACTTGGGGATTGGATCCCGGTTCTTTTACTTTCAGCAACCGTCTTGCCCCGGCAATAGTGTAGCCATCGTCGTGAAGCAGGGTCTTTATCCGCAGCAAATGTTCAACATCTTTTCTGCGATACAGCCGTTGCTTCGACTTTGCCCGCCTGGGTTTAATGACTTTGAATTCAGATTCCCAATAGCGCAGGACATGGGGATCAACACCAACAAGACTGCTGACCTCGCCTATCCGGAAGTATACCCTGTCCGGTATTTCAGTTGTCCTGGTATGGGTAGATTTCACGCCTGCCGTAGAGCTGATTCCTTTAGCGGGTATAACACCCTGTTGATTTCAAGCAATGCGTAAATGATCTGCGAGCATTTGCCGTCATACAAGATAGCATTGCCTGAACAGTTTTTTTTTATTGTAAGCGCTAATCCTGTTTCCCGCAAAACTTATTTGCTAATAATTCACCAGGGTGCAACCACGTTGGTTAACCCTCCAAACCAAAAAAGTTGTACCTTATTGGTTCAAACGCTCCCGCAGCCGTTTCGACGGGCGAAAAGAAACCATCTTGCGCTTGGTGATAATCATGGACTCTCCGGTGCGTGGATTGCGCCCACGTCGAGGCGCTTTATCACGTACAGACAAAGTTCCGAACTGTACCAGCTTAAGCGACTCACCACTGATCAAGGTATCCTTCATGGTCGCAAAAATCGTATCAACGATTTCAGAAGCATTCCGCTGGGAGACCCCAAGCTTCTCATTAATTGCCAGGGCCAGTTCTTTACGGGTAACATTTTTTTTCTTCATTTATTCTTTTCCTTCCCGATATCGACCGCCGAAGCCGGACATCAGTGAATGTACAATTTTATTGTGAAAACCGTCAACCGTTTCATCATCCAGTGTCTTTTCGTCCGATCGGTAAGTGACGGTCAGGGCAACACTTTTCATCCCTTCATCAATAGGTTTACCACTATAGACATCAAAGATATCCGCGTAAACAACATTTTCAATCTTATGACCAATGATATCCTGCAGCAAGGCGCCGGCAGGAACATTCTCAGGAACCAGCAGGGCAATATCCCGTTTCACGGACGGATAGCGCGGCAAAGAGCTGAAAGCCTTGTCAATCCGGGGCAGATCCAGCAGTGCTTCCAGATCAAGTTCCATAAAATAGACATCCTGCTTAACAGCAAACTCACGGGCTGCCCTGCGGGTCAGTTTGCTGATGATACCGAGTTCCTGCTCATCATCCATAATACGAATGGTACAGGACGGCTCAGCGTAGGGCTGAACATTTTCAGAATCTGCAAGAAAGCTGATAATACCGGATTTACCCTGCACACGCAACGTCTGCAACAGGGACTGGGCAACACCCTTGATATCATAGATATCTGCAATCTCGCTGGAAAAATAGAGCGGATTGGCGTCCGGATACCGGGCACCGCTTATCACAGCGCACATCTGATAGCGTTCCTCGGGCAGCGCATCCTCGGCTGTAAAAGAAAAAACCTTGCCGATCTCAAAGAGACGGATATCTGTCTGCTGGAAATTAATATTACGACGTACATTCTCCAGCATACCCGGCAAGAGCATGGTGCGCATCACCGCCTGCTCTTCTGTCAGCGGATTAAGAAGTTTGACGCATTGCCTGCGGGTATCATCATCAGCCAGTCCCAGCATGTCGCAATGTTTTTCTGCGACAAAAGAGTAGTTAATGGCCTCAAAAAAACCGAGCGCAGTAAATATCGAGCCGGTGACCTGCCTGAGTAGTCGCAGCTGATCGCGTTGCGGGTAATCCATGGTAATGGCAGGCAGCGAAGTTGGAATCTCATTGTAACCAACCAGGCGGGCGATCTCTTCCACCAGGTCAACTTCCCGTTCAATATCTACGCGAAAACTGGGAACCGTAACCTGAAGTATGTTTTCTTCCTTATCGGTTACGTCTATTTCTATCGCGCGCAGGTAGTCGGCCACCTGATCACTGGTCAGGTCAGTACCTAACAACTCGTTGACCCGCAAAACCCGGAGATCTAGTTTCAACAGATCTTTTTTACCCGGATACTCATCCACACCACCGACAACAACCTGGGCATCAGCAAGTTCACACATCAGCTGCACGGCCCGTTCCATGGCATTTAATATCCCGTCCGGGTCTACACCACGTTCAAACCGGTATGACGCCTCAGAGGGAAGGTTCAGGATGCGAGCCGTACGACGGATGGAGACAGGGTTAAAACAGGCCGACTCCAACAGCAGTTCCGTGGTTGCATCAGTGACCTCGGAATCAAGACCGCCCATGACACCGGCAACAGCAACTATTTTATCACTATCACAGATCATGAGCATGTCAGGACTCAACTCTCGATCCGTGTCATCTAATGTGGTAAATGTTTTCTCGTTTTCCCTGGGACAGCGGACAACAATAGCTTTGCCTGCAAGTTTTTCAAAATCAAAGGCGTGCAACGGCTGGCCATACTCAAGCATGACAAAGTTGGTAATATCAACAACGTTGTTGATGGGTCGCATTCCGACAGCCATGAGCTGACGCTGCAACCACCAGGGCGAGGGTTTGATGACCACGCCCGTCAACTTGCGGGCTGCATACCGAGGGCACAATTCCGGCTCTTCAATGGTAACGCTGAAATCAATCCCGGAGCCATCGAGCACAGGTGCTTTTGTGACAGGAGGGGTAATTGCCTGGTGAGTAAATCCTGCAACTTCACGGGCAACTCCAAGTACGCTTGCGCAGTCAGGACGGTTAGGCGTGAGGTCAATTTCGATCATGGTATCATCGAGATCAAGCACATCCACTAGCGAACGTCCTGAATCCAGGCTGGAATCAAGTTCCATAATACCGGCATGATCTTCACTGAGACCGAGCTCACGCCAGGAACAGAGCATACCCATGGACACTTCGCCGCGAACCTTGGCCTTTTTAATTTTGTGGCCGTCAGGCAGACCGACACCGGGCCTGGCAATAGCCGTTATCAGGCCTGCCCGTACGTTGGGTGCCCCGCAGACAACAGGTACCGTCTCATCACCGACCTCAACCTCACACAGGGTTAACCGATCAGCATTGGGATGTTTTTGCACGGAAAGAACTCTCGCGGTAACAATGGATTCAAGACCTTTGTACAGCTTCTGGACCACATCAACCTCAAGGCCTAACATGGTAAGACGATCAGCCATCTGGTCGGGGTTCAGACCATCAATGGAAACATACTTACTGAGCCAACTGAGGGTGAATTTCATGGGATAACTTTCCTGTTAAAAAACAACAGTTGACCAGAGGTAGGGGTGGTAAAAGTCTCCCGGTCAACTGCGGGACGAGTTAGAACTGACTCAGAAACCTGAGATCGTTTTCATAGTAGAGCCGGATATCATCAATGCCGTATTTGAGCATGGCAATACGTTCCACACCAAGGCCGAATGCAAAGCCTGAGAACTCATCCGGATCATAGCCGACCATCTTCATAACTTCCGGATCGATCAACCCTGCACCAAGTATTTCAAGCCAGCCGGTACGTTTGCAGACCCGGCAGCCGGAACCGTTGCAGATAACACAGGCAATGTCAACCTCGGCACTGGGCTCGGTAAAAGGGAAAAAACTGGGCCGGAAGCGAAGCGGCAGATCAGCCTTGAACATCCGATGGGTAAAAGAGGTCAACACTCCCTTCAGGTCGGCAAAGGAAACCTTGCTGTCTACTAAAAAACCCTCAACCTGGTGAAACATCGGAGTGTGGGTAATGTCGGAGTCGCAGCGGTACACTTTACCCGGTGCAATATAGCGCAGGGGCGGATCCTGGTTTTCCATGATTCGCGCCTGCATGGGCGAGGTATGGGTACGCAGGAGGATGGAGTCGGACACATAAAAGGTGTCGTGCATGTCCCGGGCAGGATGATGCTTGGGGATATTGAGCGCTTCGAAATTGTAATGATCGGTCTCTACATCCGGTCCCTCGGCAACAGCAAATCCCATGCCCTCAAAGACAGCACAGATTTCCTCCATCACCTGGGTTACCGGGTGCAGCTTTCCAAAGGGGAGTGATCGTCCGGGCAGGCTAAGGTCAACGTCTTCAACAACTCCCGTGCCACCGGACTCCAAAACCTCTTTTTTATCCTGAAAAAGGGCTTCAACGCCTTTTTTAATGGTGTTGGCCAGCTGACCAAGCCTGGGCCGATCCTCTTTGGAGACCTTACCCAGCTGCTTCATGGTTGAAGACAGCAGTCCTTTTCGACCAAGGAACTTGACCCGAAACTCTTCCAGGCCTGCCTTGTCACCGATTGCATGCAGAGCTTCTTCAGCCTCGGCTTTCAGCCTCTGCAGTTGTTCTTCCATTATCTTGTCAAGCAGTCGGAATACCGGCGGCCTTCACAACTTGGGTGAATGCGTTGGGATCCACAATAGCCAGGTTGGCCAAAACTTTACGGTCAAGCTCGATATCAGACTGTTTCAGGCCATGGATCAGTTTGCTGTAGCTGGTGCTGTTCAAATTGGCAGCCGCAGTAATACGTGTGATCCACAGGCGTCGGAAATTTCGCTTATTCGTTCTCCGATCCCGATAGGCATAACTAAGGGCACGATCTACAGCCTCAGTGGCGGTACGATAGAGACGGCTCTTGCCACCCCGGTACCCTTTGGCCATTTTCAATACTTTATTTCTTCTACGGCGGGCCTTAAACCCGCGTGTTACGCGTGGCATGGTAATACTCCAATATTATTTTCCACAAAAATCGCTATAACCTTTACAAGCTGCAGATTCTACAGATAGGGCAGCATACGCTTTACAGCCTTGGTATCAGCCGGGTCAATAAGGCCGGTCTTGCGAAGGTTGCGTTTACGCTTGGTGGATTTCTTGGTCAGGATATGGGAAGTAAAGGCCTTGCTGCGGCGAATTTTGCCGGTGCCGGTCGCCTTGAAGCGCTTAGCCGCCCCCCTGTTGGTTTTCATCTTAGGCATGATTGTTCTCCTTCCATCGGCAGGACGTGTACCTGCATAATAATTTTACTATCTGTAACTTCTCAAAACGGAAAAATTAATAGAGAACAAAAGAGAACATTGCCAACTGCCTTTTTCCTCTTCCCTTTTCCTCTTTCCTCTTCCCTATACTTTTTCTCAGGGCTTGGGGCCGACAAACATTACCAGCTGTCGCCCTTCCATCCGGGGTTCCTGGAGGATTACGCAATCCTCACGCAGGGCATCTGCAATCCTGTTGATTGCGGTAAGACCAACAGACTGGGCATAAATAATTTCACGGCCCCGAAATCGCATGGTCACTTTAACCTTGTTCTTCTGGCTCAAAAACTTCTTGATCCTTTTGATCTTGAAGTTAAGATCATGTGTTTCGGTCTTGGGCCGGAACTTGATCTCTTTCGTCTCAATGACTGTTTGTTTTTTCTTTGCTTCCTGCTGTTTTTTCTTCAGCTCATACCGGTACTTGTCGAAATTCATAACCCGACAGACCGGGGGTTTGGCCTTACCCGAAACTTCGACCAGATCAAGATCCTGATCATATGCAATATCCATGGCTTTCTCAATGGGAACAACACCGAGCTGTTCACCATCGGCATCTACTAACCTGACTTCCGGGTACCTGATCGCCTCGTTAACCTTAACCTTTATCTCTTGCTTCTGGGGAAGTTTCCTGCCTCTTCGTTTAATGTCTAATCCTCCTCATTATTTTAACTGCAGCCTTCAGGCTATTTCTATCCCTTCTTTACATTCCCGGCGCACCATATCGGCGAATTCCTGCGACGACATAGGGGGCAGGTTGTCTCCGTTACGCTTGCGAACCGTGATCGTACCATCTTCCTTTTCACGCTCACCGATTATAAGCATGTACGGCACCTTCATGATCTGAGCTTCCCGGATCTTGTAGTTAAGTTTTTCGTTGCGCAGATCCTGCTCAATCCGAACACCGGAACCGCGTAAATCAGCAAATACTTTTTTACAGTACTCGGCCTGGTCATCGGTGATATTCATGATCCTTGCCTGCTCAGGAGCCATCCATAAGGGAAAAGCACCGGCATAATGCTCTATCAAAACACCGATAAAGCGCTCAAGTGAACCCATCAAGGCCCGATGGATCATGATGGGCTGATGCTCAGCACCATCTGACCCGGTATAGGTCATTGCAAAACGCTCAGGCAGGTTAAAGTCCACCTGGATGGTGGAACACTGCCAGGACCGACCCAGCTGATCCTTGATCTTTATATCTATTTTAGGACCATAGAAAACACCCTCGCCCGGATCAATCTCATAGGCCAGTCCCTTCTTATCCATGGCCTGTTTCAGGGCTTCGGTGGACAAATCCCAGTTCTCATCACTGCCCACATATTTATCCGGTCTGGTGGACAGGTAGACATCATACTCATCAAAACCAAAGGTTTTAAGAATATGCAGGTTGAGATCAATAATGTTGAAAATCTCGTCTTCCAACTGGTCCGGTCTGCAGAAAATATGGGCATCATCCTGGGTAAACCCACGTACCCGCATTAACCCGTGCAAAGCCCCGGTACGCTCGTAGCGGTAGACGGTGCCCAGCTCACACCAGCGGATGGGGAATTCCCGATAGCTGTGCTTATCAGCATTATATATCCCGATATGAAAGGGACAGTTCATGGGTTTGAGCTGGTAGGCAACCTCGTCAATCTCCATGGCCGAGTACATATTCTCACTGTAAAAATCGAGATGACCAGAGGTCTTCCACAGATCCTGCCGGGCAATATGCGGGGTGTAGAGCAGCTCATACCCGTGCCTGTAATGCTCGTCCTTCCAGTAGTCCTCAATCAACCTGCGCAGTTGAGCACCACGGGGCTGCCAGAGAATCAGACCCGGACCGATTTCATCACGGATGGTGAAAAGACCCAACTGTTTTCCAAGTTTACGGTGATCACGTTTTTTGGCCTCTTCAAGCCGATTCAAATATCTTTTCAGCTCTTTTTTATCAAAAAAAGCAGTGCCGTACAACCGGGTAAGCATGGGGTTCTTTTCATCGCCCCGCCAGTAGGAACCGGCTACCCGCAGCAGTTTAAAGCTCTTCAGCCAGGAGGTATCCGGGATATGAGGCCCACGACAAAGATCAATAAAATCACCCTGCTGGTACAGGGACACGGTTTCAGTATCCATCTCTTTGAGCAGCTCGACCTTATAGGTCTCACCCTGCCTGTCAAAAAACTCGATTGCCTCAGCAACCGGCATCTCACGACGTTCAAAGGGCAGGCGATCCTTGACGATCTCGGCCATCTTGCCTTCTATGGCTGCAAAATCGTCCGGGGTAAAGGAAATTTCACGATCAAAATCGTAATAATATCCGTCTTCAATGGCAGGGCCGATAGCAACCTTTACTTCCTGGCCAAACAGCTCCTTCACTGCCTGGGCCATGATATGGGCGCTGGAATGACGCAGAATATGCAGACCTTGCTCAGACTTCATGGGGACGGGTTCAAGCACGGCGTCTGCAGTCAGAGAAGCGGACAGGTCCATGGGTTCCCCGTTGCATAGAACAGCAACAGCCTGTTTGCGCTGCTTGTTGGAAACCAGTTCCTTGAGCGCATTCTGTGCTGAAACGGCGGCAGGAAAGGTCTTGGACTCCCCTCCGGCTATGGAGACTGTAATATTGGTCATTTTACCAGCTAAAAAGGAAAGGCTAACGAGCCTGGGCAACAGTTGCCCCACTCTTAGCCTTTATCACTAAAATGGTAGGCGCGGGCGGTGTCGAACCGCCGACCTCTACCGTGTCAAGGTAGCGCTCTCCCGCTGAGCTACGCGCCTGCAAAGGTCTATCAAACTATCAAAAAAGAGAGACTAAATCATATATACGAAAAACGCAACTCAAATACCAGCTAACATGCGCCCTGTCAAGGAAAAATAAGGAGATGACATTTGCATAACAGCTCCCTCTCTTGATGTTTTTTCCAGCTAATACTTCAATCCCACCCTTTCCCGGACCAGTTCAAGTGTCTGCATTGCCTTTGCCCGGGCCTTGTCTGCGCCTTTGGCCAGAATATCGCGCAGGTAATCCTGGTTGGCCAGCAGTTCTTTTTTCTTTGTTCTGGCATCTGCATAGTAATCACGGATCAGCTCATACAGATCCTGTTTCAGGTATCCGTAGGCAGCTCCACCGCCCGTGTACAGGCCATGCACCTCTGCCATTTTTTCCTGAGAGGCAAAGAGCTTAAGCAGTCCATACAGGTTACATTGGTCAGGATCTTTGGGTTCTTCCACCGGCGTGGAATCAGTTTGGATGGACATGACAAGTTTGCGCAAGGGTTTGTCATCCAGAAAGATGGGAATAGTGTTGCCGTAGGATTTTGACATCTTCTGGCCGTCTAAACCGGGCACGATGGCCGTGGTCTCACCGATAAACGGCTCAGGCACAACAAAAGTTTCGCCAAACCTGTTGTTGAACTTGATGGCAATATCACGTGCAACCTCAAGGTGTTGTTTCTGGTCCTTGCCCACAGGAACAATTTCGGACTGAAAGAGCAGGATATCAGCCGCCATCAGTACCGGATAGGCAAACAGGCCATGATTGGCAGCTATGCCCTTGGCCACCTTGTCCTTATAGGAATGGCAGCGTTCCAGCAGTCCCATGGGGGTCAGGGTGGACAATACCCAGGAGAGTTCACAAACCTCCGGGACATCGGACTGGACCCAAAAGGTGCACTTGTCCGGATCAAGTCCCAGAGCCAGAAAATCGGCCGCCGCCTCCAGGGTGCCGGTGGACAGTCTTTCACGATCCTGAACAGAAGTAAGCGCGTGCAGATCAACGATAAAGACATAGAGATCCGAAGTCTCCATATTGGAGATCATGGTTTTCATCATGCCGAAATAATTGCCGATATGAAGCTGGCCCGAAGGCTGGATGCCGGAGAGTATACGTTTCATTGCTTAGGTTAAAGGTATAAGGTTTAAGGTATATAAGGGTTTGAAAAAAAGAGAATATACCAAAACGAAAAAAAAGGGGAGTGCAGATTTTCATCCGCCCTCCCCTTTTGTACTAAACGTGGTTTCAGCTTACTTTACTTCTTCAAAGTCAGCATCTACTACATCGTCGTCATCACTGCCGCCGCTACCTGCAGCACCTGCAGCACCTGCAGCACCTGCCGCGCCGGCAGCACCAGCAGCACCAGCCCCGGCCGCACCAGCTCCACCGGCACCACCCTGATCCTGAGAGGCCTGGGCGTACATCAGTTCAGCCAGTTTATGGGAAGCCTGGGTCAAGGTCTCGGTGGCACTCTTGATAGTGTCGGTATCATCACCCTCAAGTGCCTTTTTCAGGTTCTCGATCTCACGTTCAACATTGGACTTGGTTTCAGCATCAACCTTGTCACCTAACTCGGTCAGAGTCTTCTGGGTCATGTGGATCATGGAGTCGCCGTTGTTCTTGGCCTCGACAAGCTCTTTGCGCTGCTTGTCATCTTCGGCATGCAGCTCGGCATCCTTTTTCATCTTCTCAATCTCTTGCTCACTCAAGCCCGAAGAGGCAGTGATGCGGATGGATTGCTCCTTGCCGGTGCCCATATCCT
>JAYEKB010000263.1:0-11539 GCA_034660835.1 Thermodesulfobacteriota bacterium | reverse complement strand
CTTATAGTAAATACTGGTAATCACACTATTGAAAATCACAATAGTAATGTGCCACATTGTAGCGCAACACTCGCTAAAAAGAAAGACTCAAATCCCTTGTCCCCGTAACATGAAAAAAATGGGTTAGAGACTTTTTCTTCTCTTTTCCGACATGTTGCTGCCAACTACTCCCGGGTCAGGTGACGATACTTGATGCGGTGCGGCTGGTCGGCAGCAGCCCCCATCCGCTTTTTATAGTCTTGTGCATAGTCAGAATAGTTGCCTTCAAACCAGACCACCTGTGAATCGCCTTCAAAGGCCATGATATGGGTGGCAATCCGGTCCAGGAACCAGCGATCATGGCTGATGATAACAGCGCAGCCACCATAGTTATCAAGCGCTTCTTCCAGGGCACGCAGGGTGTTGACATCCAGATCGTTGGTAGGCTCATCAAGCAGCAAAACGTTGCCGCCCTCTTTGAGTATCATGGCCAGGTGCACCCGGTTGCGCTGGCCGCCGGAAATCTCTCCTACCTTGTTCTGCTGGGCAGAGCCTGCAAAGTTAAATTTTGCCACATAAGCCCTTGAGTTGACCTCCTGGGTGCCAAGCCAAATCATCTCCTGTCCCCCGGAAATCGTCTCCCAGATAGTTTTATCAGGGTGCAGATTATCGCGGTCCTGATCGACATAGCAGAGCTTAACCGTCTCGCCGATACGGATGGTCCCTGCATCGGGCTGCTCCTGGCCGGTAATCATCTTGAACAAGGTGGTCTTACCGGCGCCGTTGGGCCCGACAATCCCGACTATTCCGCCCGGAGGCAGGGAAAAATTCATATCATCCACCAAAATGCGGTCGCCATAGGACTTACGCACCCCCTCAGCCTCAATGACCAGTTTACCCAGCCGTGGCCCGGGTGGGATGTAGATCTCCATCTTCTGCACCCGCTCACTGGTATCCTGATTAAGCAACTCTTCATAGCTGCTGATTCTGGCCTTGGCCTTGCTGCGCCTGCCTTTCGGGCTCATGCGGATCCACTCCAACTCACGCTGCAGGGTACGCTGACGGTCACTCTCTTTTTTCTCTTCCAGAGCCAGACGTTTCTGTTTCTGTTCCAACCAGGAAGAGTAGTTGCCCTTCCATGGAATGCCGCGTCCCCGGTCAAGCTCCAGAATCCAGCCCGCCACATTATCCAGGAAATACCGATCATGAGTCACGGCAATAACCGTGCCGCTGTAATTCTGTAAATGATGCTCCAGCCAGGCCACGGATTCGGCATCAAGATGGTTGGTGGGCTCATCAAGGAGCAGGATGTCCGGTTTTTTAAGCAGGATCCGGCACAGGGCAACCCGCCTTTTTTCACCACCAGAAAGAATGCCGCACTTGGTATCGGCCGGCGGGCAGCGCAGCGCATCCATGGCCATGTCCAGGCGACTGTCCAGATTCCAGGCATCCACGGTGTCAAGACGGTCCTGAACTTCTCCCTGTCGTTCAATGAGTGTTTGCATGGCATCATCATCCATGGGCTCGGCAAATTTCTCATTAATGGAGTTATACTCTGCAAGCAGATCAACGGTCTCCTGCACCCCCAGCTCAACTATCTCACGCACAGTTTTTTCCGGATCAAGCATGGGTTCCTGCTCCAGAAAATCAATGGTAAAACCATCCGAGAGTATGGTTTCCCCCGCAAACTCAGTGTCAACACCTGCCAAAATACGAAGCAGGGTACTCTTACCGGATCCGTTCAAACCCAGGACACCGATCTTGGCACCATAAAAATAGGATAGGGAAATATCCTTTAATACAACTTGATCCTTATACTTTTTACTTACCTTGATCATCGAGTAGATGATCTTGTTTGGTTCATTGGCCATTGTTATTCCGTTGTCTAATAGTCATCAAAAGAAGTAGCTGTTGAAGCGAAATCAAATACCTTAACAAATTCACAGATTTTTTCAAAAGATCCGCACGCGATCATACATCATAGGAATTACTATACCACCGATTAAAAATGGTGCGGCCGGGATTAATCAACGCAAGCTGTTCAAGCCGACAAAGCTGCCGTTATTTTCTTCTGCCAGCCGGCGCATGAGAGCGGAAAAGCGTGTGACATTGGCGCTCGCACCCGGCTGGGTGAACAGGACCGGGAATCCCACGGCATGGATACGGACCCGTCGCCGGCCGTCTGCGGATGCGCGGTTGATCGATGAAACGGTATCGATCACCTGCTGAATGGAGCCGCGGGCAAAATCATCGCCGAAGATGTAGATTGAGATACGCTTATCCGGGGAATAAAATCTGCGAATGGCACTGGTCACCCCTTCCACCGGGCTGGAGTTGGAAAACGGGGCCCAGGAGCCAAGCCGTTTCAGGATGGCCCTGCGCCGGGCCGGGCTGTCCCGTATCCAGCGCCCCGCGTACTGAGAAAACATGTAGTCACCCATATCGTTTAATACCTGGATACCCTTGACACGGGGGTAGATCCTCAAAATCTCGTCCATCTTCGTCCTGACCTGCGGCCAGGCATAGCGCTGCATGGAGCCGGAGGTATCGATGACAAAAATGATGTATTCGCTGTCCACCGGTACACCGCCGATGGTCTGGTTCAGAATTTTTTCCGGCGGACTGACCTGCTGCAACCGTTTCATCTCCCGGGAGAGTTTTTGGCGCGCACTCTCCATCTGAGCCTCGATCCTGGATTGAACAGTTACATCGGACTGCGCTGCCTTAAACTCGCCCCTGATCGTTTCCAGCTCTCCCTGCAAACGGGCAATCTTTTCCTCTTCTGTTGACAACTGCTCCTGTTTGCTGGTCAGTTCCCGGTTCAAGATATCGGTCTGTCCCCGTATCTCATGAAGCTGCTCTTCAAGTTCCATAACCTGGCCGCTTAAATCAACGCTGATCTTTTCTATGACTGTAGGCTCGGAAAAACGGGAAATCACCAGCAGCAGGATAATTGCTCCAAAACCGCAGGACACCACGTCTAAAAAGGAAAGACTGAAGACCTGTATCTCGCGCCGCCTCTTTTTCATGGCCAGTCCGAGGTTGGGGTAAGAAAGGAACCGCGTGTATCTACTGCCAGCTTCCAGTACAAAACCGCTGCCATTGGATCCCCTTCCATGGGAAAAAGGATGGTATTAACAGGAATCGACCGGGGCAGGACCCGCAGGGCCTGCTTAAACAACTTGACCCGACCCGCCCCGGACACACTGGAAACTCGTGGCCTGCTCCTGCCCTGGGTGGGCAGTCCGTCGGTAATCAACAGGATATTATCGGGTGGCGGTGACATGGCCGCGGCTGCAGAAAACGCATTTTCCAGGCTGGTTCCTTGTTCCGGAATCAACTTGTTTGCTGCTGCAACCAGCTTATTAACCGCAGTGGAGTCCGTTGCAGCAATCCACTTCCCTCCGCTCTCCTGTAACACCGACTGGGCAGAGGTATTAAAGCCATACACCTGCAGGGAAGAGGAAAACGGCAGGTTGGCCACCAGCCAGGCAACGGTACGCCGGGCCTGTTTCCACTTGGGTGCGACCCGTTTACTTGCTGCCTTCATGTTGCGGCGGCGAATCACGTTGACAATGGAGCTGTCCAGCATGGAGGCGGAACGGTCCAGCAGGATCAGGACCCGCCTGCCGCCGAGCTTGAGACCGGTCAAATACTGGCGATGTCCCTCGCCGGTGAAACGATGCACCTTCCTGCCACGATCCATAGAAGCTGCCGCCTGTGAACCCATTGCCTTTTCACGCGCTTCCAGGGCTTTCAGATCCGATTCCAGCTTTTTGACATGCGCCTTGCGTGCCCGGGTAAGACCCTGGGCATCGGCAAGTTCCTGCATGGACTGTTTAATTGTGGCCAGAACTTCTGCTGACAGTCCCTGGGTGACGACGAGTTCTTTCTCTGTCTGGACCAGGCTGTTTTTGATTTCAACCAGGTTTTTGTCGCCATTTTCCACTTTTTTTTCCAGAAGATCTACCTCACCGCGCAGATCGTCAAACACCTCTTTGCGTTGCTTGATCGCATTGGAGTTAATGATCAAGACCAGCAGGACCACGGCCCCAAAGCCACAGAACATGATATCGAGAAAAGCAAGATTAAAGGAGGACAACCCCCGCCGCCTGGTTGCAAACATGGTTACAATCCCTGCAAAAGGTTACACGGGGGGCAGGACCCGCAAACGGGAGATGAGGTGGAGATCGCCGTAGGATTCGCTGTCAAGCACCAGCCGCTCTTGCATAAGCTGCAGTTGGTGGATAAAGAACATGAGCACAATCGAGATGACCAAGGCGATAAAGGTGGAGTTAAAGGCCACACCCAAGCTCTGGGTCACACCGGTAATGTCGCCTTCAACGGCCTTATTGGCCTGGGACAGGGCGGCACCGATACCGCGAACCGTACCGATAAATCCCACCGAAGGGATGGCCCAGGCAATATAACGAATGGTGGACAGCTCGGATTCCAGCCGCTCGCCCTCGGACTCACAGACATTACGCAGTGACGTGGCCGAATCCTGGACATTACGGGTGGCGGCAAAACGCTGGATGGCGGTACGCAGGGCCCTGGGCAGGAGGTAGGCACGGTTTTTTTCCGGAAGTTCATCCATTCGTTTTGCCAATTCGGCCGTATCCTCTACTCCCACGGGCAATCCGGCCGGCAGTTGCAGAAGATCCCGGTCCAGCAGACGCTGCTGACGATAAACAGACACCCCTTTAAAACCCAGGATGGCAAGAGCCCAGAACATGAGCACAAAACAGGCCTCCTGCTCGTAATCACGCACTACCACGTAAAAATTACGCTGCTGCTCATACTGCGGATCCGCTGCCATCTGTTGTTTTTCCTGTTCCAGGAACAGATCGGCCTGGGGCCGAATCACGGTCACATAGGCTCCGTGTACAATAATAAACGCGATGAGCAGAGAAAAAACCTGGTAGACAAATTCAACGGGAAACTGTTTTCCGGACATGATAACTCAGAGTTAGAAAAATTATTATAACCCGGAACCCAAAACCAGGAACCAGGAACATCAAATTAAATATCCACCGGAAAGCTGACCGCCGTATCTGCAGGAATCCTTTCCGTGGGACGAAATTTTTTGTTGCCCGAAGGCGTTTTCGCTGCAAATGCAGCCGCTGTTAGCAGCAAAATCATAAGGATCAGAACTCGTTTCACTGCGCATACCTCGCTACCCGAAAGCCCAGGCTGTCTTTTGCACTTTTTGAATAGCCCCGGAAACTGAGCCGCAGTTCGGTCATGGCACCGTCCCGCCAGCTTGAGCCACGGAACACATGATAGCTGCCGCTTTTTGGCCCGGTGGGATCAACGGTCTTACCGGATACCGCGCCTGCATTAGGGCTGTAATAGTCATGGCACCACTCCGATACATTGCCGCCCAAATCAAAGAATCCCGCCATATTACGGGGAAAACTGTCCACCGGCGCAGAGACCGGAAAACCGTCAAAGTATCCCTTTATGACTATCGGTACGATTGCTCTGGCCGACTCATCGGCATAGTTCCCGTTGCGTGTTCGAGGCGGGAATCCCCCGTCCCAGGGATAACGGCCAGGCTGGGTACGGCCCACCATACGGGCGGCAAAGGCCCATTCAGCTTCAAAGGGCAACCGGTAGCCGTTGCCGGCCAGACTGACCGGAACCAGGGTGTTGCCCTGCTCCCGGTAAAAAGGCTTTAGTCCCTGCTGCTCGCTAAGCCAGTTACAGTACCTGGCCGCATCCTGCCAGCTTATATTGACCACCGGCTGCAGGTCTCCGTCCAGGGTCAGCCCGGCGATGAATCCCGAACGGTGACCAGGCCTGAACCTGCGAAACTCACCATTGGTGATCTCGTGCACTCCAAGCAGAAAGGGCTGGCTGATCTCCACCTGGTGTTCACTCTCATTGGCCCGCCGTCCGGGCTCACGCCTGGAGGCACCCATTGTGAAAGTGGCCGAACCCAGGCGGATCATCTTCGGAGATTTTCCGGACTGTTTGGTGACAGCAGCGACCGGAACAGGAGAAGAAACCGGAGCTGATACAGTCGTTGCCGGGGCGGCAGGAGCAGCCGAAGCTACCTTTTTCTGTAGATCAAAAACCAACTTTCGGCTTTCCCCTTTGCGCGGGGTTACCGACTGTTTTTCAGCTCGGTAGCCATCCGCCTTTGCCTCAACTCTGTGTTTTCGGGCAGTGAGTTTAAAACTGCCACTGTTTTTCTTCTGTTTTTTTCCATCAATGAAGAGTTGCGCTTCCCGGGGGCTCACAGTGATATTGACCTCGCCCAATTCAGGCTGCAAGGTCACAACCAGTTCCTGATCATCTCCGTCGCCAACTGTAACCGTTTTCTCAATCGGCTCATAACCAGCCATGGAAAAGCGAATTGTATGACTGCCTCCCCTGGCCAGCGCAATCTTCAGCGGAGTATTGCCATGGGAGCTTCCGTCCAGACTTACCTTTGCCCCGACCGGTGTTGAACGCAGCGCAAGTTGTACAGGTTTCGGCTCCAGGATGACCACCGGCGGGGTCAGGGTTTTACCCGGTTCCACATCCACATTCATGGTGAACGGAGCATATCCATCCTCCTGCAAAAGCAGTTCATGCTCACCTTGGTCAAGCTCAACAGTTAGCGGTGTGACCCCGATTTCTCTGTCATTTTCCAACACGGTCGCACCGGCAGGATTAGTGACCACAAATACCCTGCCCCAGGCGGGTTGCAGTTCACATTGCAGGGACTGGTGAGCGCCCTGTCCCTGGATATCAATCTCCTGCTGCCAGTCCTGGTAGCGGTCAAGAACGCAGCGCAGTTCATGTTTGCCGCCGCTGATTTCCAACTCAGAAAGTGGTGCATTACCAAGGAGTTTGCCGTCCAGAAAAACTTCCGCATTATCCGGAGTGCTGGTGATGTCAACTATGCCGGGCAGCTTTTCCAGGGTAAAGGCGTATCTGGAAGAACCGGTTTTTTTGATGACAATTTCTGCCTGCAGATCCTGGTATCCTGCCCTGGATGCCTTCAGTGTGTAGGTGCCGGCAACACCAAGAAATCGATGGCCGAGGGGGAGCACCGGAACCATTCCATGCAAATTCATGCTGTCCGGTTCCGGCTCTACCGTCACCTCAACACTACGGGCGGTAAGGACAAATACGGCAGCCAGCACCAACAGCAGAAAGACAGACCCCGCGGCAAGATTGCGTTTCAAATGACCTGTTTTCAGGCGCTGCTCTTCTCCCACCCTGGGTAAGGCAGCAACATCAGGGGTAGGCCCATTATGGTTTTCCGGCGGCAGTTCAACTGGTTCAGGGCCGGTCTGCTCTGTCAGGGTAATCTCTACCCGGTCCCCGGAAATTCGGTACTGCAGGACCTGGTCACCAATACGGGTTTTGTCTCCGGATTTAATCCAGACAGAATCCTTAATCAGCTGATCATTATGAAAAACAGTGCGTGACCCGGTTGCCGGCTCCAGGAAAAGATATCCCCCTTTGTGCAACCCGATAGAGGCTTCAACATACCTGCCCTCAGGAAGACGGACATGGGCGTCCTTTTCCGTTCCAATGACCAGCGGAAGGTCCGTTTCCAGGTAACGGTGCAGTTCGCCATCATCGGCATATATTTCAAAAAAACGACTCAAAATGATCCCTCAGATCAGCATGCAGCAAGCAATTTCCGGCAAAAATCCACCTGGGTAGCGGTAACCTTTTTCTCTACCCCGGCAGGTTTTGATGGCTGCTGAGCAGGATCTTTGCCCATTATGGTAGGCCAGAATAAATAAATGACAATGGCTATGTTCATGAGAACAAACAATATGCCAATCACCAGGCAGGAAATAAAACGGCCACTGCCCTGATCCATCGGTGTCAGCAACGGACAGGACACCTGTAAGCCGCTTTTATCCTGTTTCCGATCAGAAGGTGTAGGCCTTGGGGTTTTCATATTTTTTTTAGTTTTGTTTCGGTCTTTATTCCGGTTTCGTTTCTTCCTTTTCAGGAGCTTCCACACCGGCATGATTCTGTACATCGTTGCCAGGTATTGCTGAAGCTTCAGGCAGCAAGCCGGTTTTCCTGGCATATATTTTACGTAGAATTTCACGCCAGCGGGTATATTGCTGTTCCGCAGATCCGGCCAAACGGAGGGTTTCACCGTCTACCTCAATCACAAGCGGTTCCGCCTCGGAACTGAACGAGGTTCCCAACTCTTCAATGACCTCTCTGTTGATCCTGCTCTCCTCCTTTTTTTGAACACCGGAGTACACAGCTGCAGCCCCGCCTATGACCATCACATCACGCAGCGTTGAGGTCTGTGCCCGGGTATCATAATCCGCTGCCGCGCCCAGGGCAATAGCCCCGACAATAGAGGCAATGCCCAGCACCTGCCGGGTCAGGGCCTGCCGTTCAAGATCACGCAGGGTGGAGAGTTCTTCGCTGCGAAATTTGCGCCAGTCGGTATAAGGTTCCCAGAGATCCTGGTAATAGGCATCATAATAACTGTTAATGGTGTCAACGAGCATATCGTCACGACTCCGCACATTACGCACCCGTGTCAACATAGGGTCTTCCGGGGAAGGCCGCCGGGTGATAACAAACCGGCCAGCCGCTCCCTGCTGCAGATAAGCCCCAAAGGCATCCGGCGCCATGGACGCAGCATAACGCAACTCGGCAACATTACGAATCCCGGCCACATCCTCCGGGCTCAACCTGTTGCGGATCAGGATAAGATCGTTGGCAATGGTATTGAACAGATCCTGGAAGGTATCGGATCTGCCCGGCGCACCCTTGTCATGCTCAGGTGGTTTGGCAGTTTCCGCATAGGTCTTGTTCATCCAGATCCGGTTGGTGCTGTCAACGGCCTCCACACTAAGCACCAGGCTTTCTCCGTCAGAGTAGACAATGCTGCCGCGCACCAGCAGATCAGTGCCGACATCGTCATCCGGCACTACCCTGACCGCACCCCAGTAGCCTGTTCGCTGGAGGGTGTATTTCAGGTGAACCGGAACAAAGCGGGCCTCGGCTGCCCGAATCTCCGGCGACAGTCCGTTTGCCTTATCGGAATTTGCGGGCAGCTCTCCCTGATCAAAGACCTTAATGGAAACGTTGAGCAGTTCACTTTCTGCAAGCTCCTGCTCCACCATCAGGGGGGCTACCTGGTCCGGCACCTGTGGACCCGGCACCCTGGCACAGCCTCCAAGAAGCAGAAGAAGCAGGATAACAGGATATATTTTTACTAGGTGATTCATCGTATTAACTCTCAATAATATTGAACAGTTGGACCATTGCCTGATAATGAGATTCTCAGCCTGTGATTTATTGCATTGCCAATAAACCTGATTACCGGCCCCCCTGTTTGTATTTTCGGTATTCCTGCCAGAGTTTTTCCTTGAGCTCAGGATCGGTTTCATTTTCAGCTGCCTCCCGAAGCTGGCGGGCAACGATATCATCATCAGCATCAATAGTGGTACGGCCTCCAGCCGGGGCAGGCTTACCACGACCAGTTGCAACGCTACCGGGCTGTTCATATCCTCCAGCTCCTGCCCGACCATCACCTTGCTGTCCGCCGGAGCCTTCATATCCGCCACCCGCTATCCCCCCGCTTCCATCGGGACCAACGGGCCCTTCAGCGCCATAACCACCCCTGCCGCCGGCTGATCCTTCCCGCTGCTTCGGAATCCGGGCGGCAAGACGCTCCTGCTCGCTGAGCAGTTTGCCGTCAAACTCGCCCAGTGCATCACTTAATAACTGTTCCAGCTTGGCGACCTCTACATCTATAACAGGGGATGAGCCGGAGCCTTGCTTCTGCGATTGGGTTGTCTTTTTCTCCCCTCCCGGTCCGGATCCGACAGGACCGGCTTGTCTTTTACCCGTTTCAGCCATTGGTTGACCAGCCGATTGTGCAGGGACCTGTCGGCCTGTTCCATCTTTCCGGCCAATCTCCTTTCCTTTACCACCCGGACCAACATCAGCTGTTTTTCTCTCACCTGCTCCAGATGAAGACGCTCCTTTCCGATCTTCTTGCCCGCTACCGGAATTTCCCTCTTGGCCGGCGGCCTTCTGTCCGGCCCCGGCCTTGCCGTTTGCAGCTTCACGACTTCCACCCTGCATTCCCTTCTGCTTACTCGTACCGGAACCTGCAGCAACAGAAGTTTCCCCGGATTGACTGTCCTTACCTTCAGCGGTTTCAGCTCCTTTGGCACCATTTTCAGCAGCCTGTTCATGTCCTGTCTGATGTCCTGTTTTTTCACCGGTTTCCTGCTGCTGTTGTTCCTGTTTTTGACCAGACCCCTTCTCCCCAGATGCACCCTTCTCCTCACCAGCCGAAGTCTCAGCCTGTTCCCGGTTGCCGGTGCTTGCAGCTGTACCCTGGTCAGCCGTTGTAGAATTCTGATCAGCCTGCTGGCTTGCAGAATCGCCAGGGTTCTGTGTGTTTTGTTGTTCAGCATTCGTCTTTTCAGCCTGTTCTGCTGTCTGTTGTGCAGGCTGTCCGCTTTTGCTACCGGAAGTGGCAGGCGGAGGCTTGGGCGCAAACAGGGATTCCAGCCAGCGGCGGATACCTTCAAAAAAACCGGTGGCAGGCGGCTGTTGCGGCAGAGCCTGCGGAGCTTCCACCTTTTCGCGAACAGGTACAGCCTCCAATGACGGTGGTACAGCAGGCGGCGCACCCACAGAAGGTGCTTCCTTTTTCTCATCCTCCTCTACAACTTTTTCCTGCTGCTTTGCCGGGGCTTGAGCACCACTCTCTTCTGACGGATTCTTTTCTTCAGTTGTTTCCTGCCTTGTTTCCTCCTGTGCAACTGGATTCGGGCAGGGAAGGTCTGCTGCTGCGGCTATGCCGCCTTTCACAACAAGCCGGCTGCAGGATTCTGCTATCCGTTGATCAAGAGATTCTGTTACCGTTTTGTAATGCTCCCGGTCCCGGCTGCCGGCACCACCCTGTTGTTCTTTAGCGCTCAGTTCAGCAGCTGCCTTGTTGCGGGCCTGATCCAGGATTTTTACCCGTGCACGCATTCCGGCCACAGTAGTGTCCTCTGCTGTCAGTCCCACAGTCGGAAGAAATAAGCAGGCAACTAACGCAAAGAAGAAAGTATAATGTGATATTGCTGGCAACCTAAGCATAGTCGGTACAGATTATTTTTTATAAAACTCTTAATCTTGTAAACATTGCTTACAAAAAGAGTATAATTTCATACCTTGGTGGTCAATTGACCCGGCCAAAGCAACTCCCATTCCCGGCAACGTTGACAATTCAAACCGATACATTAATCATTTTTTTTTAATTGCAAGAAAAAATCCTGGGACGGAAAACACAATCCTGTCATTATAACGGCTGACGACGCCTTTTTCCAAAACATAGTACCGAAGCCATCAGAAGGAGAAAATATGAAACGCATCATCTTGATTTTCAGCCTGGTCTGTTTGCTTGCCCCCAGCCTACTTATAGCCGGGCAGGTCACCGAGCGTATAATCACCAGCAAGACCCTGGTAGTCGGTACACCCGGAGACTTCCCTCCGTTTACCGCCACCACTTCAACGGGTCAGCTCATCGGTCTTGATATTGACCTGGCACGAAACCTGGCAGGATGGCTGCAGGTCA
>JAYEKB010000262.1:0-2714 GCA_034660835.1 Thermodesulfobacteriota bacterium | reverse complement strand
TTTGCATCCACCGCATTTGGTGCGTCAGCGAGATCAGTATTACTGATTCTTTCAAACTCATCGTCAAGGTTTTGTGGAACGTCGACACCGAGTTGCGCGAGTCGCGTTATGTTAAATAGACTCTCCATGCTATCCTCGTTCTCCAACAATTAAAACTTGCTCATCAGCCATACATGTTATGATATATTATCATGTCCTGGGTTGTACTGTAAGCAAAAACCATCATAATGCGCTTTTGCTAAGGAGCTGCTGGAACAGGAAGACAGGAAGTTCCACAGGGAGACGAACATGTCAGATTTCTTTCTCTAAAAAGACAGGGTGAATTATTTGCCATCAACTTTTGGACATTGGAAGAGACTAATTGATCATGGCTTTTGAGCAGATATCAGCGACTTGGAGATTTCCTTTTATAACTGTCGCTGCACGGCCTGCAGATCCATCCAGGTGGCGCGTTTCATTTCCGGATGCTGGAGAAGAAAACGGGGGTGGAAGGTGGGCATTACCCGGGCAACACAGGAGTGCGGGTAACGGTATTGATGGAAACGGCCGCGCAATCGAACCAAAGGAACCCGGCTGCCCAGCAGCAAAGCGGTTGCAATCTCCCCCATACTGCAGATCAACTCAGGTTGTATTGCCGCGAGTTCCTGTTCAAGAAAGGGGAAACAGCGCTGACCGGGCGTGGCATCCGGCCGTAAGGCTTTGTCTTGGCAGCATTTGATGCAGTTGGTAACATAAACCGATTCCTGATCAAGGCCGATGGCAGCCATCATCTTCCAGAACAGTTCGTCCTCTTCTGTACCCCAGATCATTCCCGTGTCGGCATTAGTCACGTTCAAATAGTCACCCACTACAAAAAGACGAGGTGCTGTATTCCCCTGCCCTGCTCTTGGGGGCCCTGAAACAGATTCACAGTTCCGGCAACCGGTAAGCTGCCGGGAAATAGTTTCCAGTTGCCGGGCAGTTGATTCACGGGAAATCTTAGCAGCAGGTGCAACCTTTTTGTTGGCTGTTTTCCGGCTCACCGGGATGACGGAACCGGTTGCAGCAGGCTGCTCTTTAACGAGAAATTGACGCAGTTCAGGCGTGGCAGGGTAATCGTCAATACCGAGCTCAAGATGAAAGGCAAGCAGATTGCGGGTTTGATATGCCAGTTGGGCCAGTGCCGCAGGATCAACCTGTTTCTTGTCAGCGATGCTGTTTTGTCCGCTGCTTCTCTTTTTTTTTGCTGACAAGACTTGATCCAATGCTTAAATATTATTTATTGAAATTGATATCATTCATAAGCCGCGTTCCTTTCCGAGTAATCAATCTCCTGCTGGAACCGCTGCACAATACATTGTAATACAGGGAGTAAAAACCATGCCAATTTATGAATACGTCTGCAAAGACTGCAAAAAACATTTTGAGGTGCTCACCACATCATCAGGCGTAACGGAAACCGTTAAATGCCCGGAATGCCAAAGTCTGGATGTTAAAAAAACTATTTCCTCATCCAACTTTCGCATGGGTTCAGGCCGTCCTTCCATTCCGAGCGGTGCCCTTTCCGGCTGTTCCTCAAAGTCCGGATTTTCCTGAGCATAATTTCAAATGAGTCCGTGCGGCTCTCATACATTATTATTTCTTTGGCTGGGATGTTCTTAGTTCGTACACTTCTTCGTTTTTTTTGAGCAGCCCATATTTTTCCCTGGCTAACTGTTCCAGGTAGGATTCATCATTTTTCAACCGTTCAATTTCTTCGGCCAATTGAACATTACGGTGCTGCAGCGTCCTGTTATCCCGGACCAATGCCTGAATCTCTTTTTTCATTGTACGGTGTGAAAGCAGACCACGACCGGGAGCAAAGACAAGAAAGAGCAAAGCAAGCACGATAACCGCCAGAATAATCCGCCTGAGTGCTCTTTTTTCTCTCTTATTTAATCCCTGATTACGCCTGTCTGCCATGATACCTGTATTGTAGTTTATAAAGGGTTATTTGAAGCAACCTTTCTCTGACCAGCATCGATTTTTTTGTATCATATTTTACAGTTTACAGTTTACGGTTTACAGTCAAAACGAGACAACTCCTGCATAGCTGATCATTCGGAGACAGGCTTTTCGACGTTTTTCGCAGGCTCACCTACCCGACTACCAACAACAATCCTCGTTGCCGGACGAAACTACTATCAGTGTTACCTCCACAATAACCATACAATATAAGCAAACCTCAACAACCAAAACCGTAAACAGTAAACCGTGAACCGTAAACGCAAAAAATGTCTGGTCAGCAGTTGCCTTATCGGCTTATGTACACGCTATGACGGTCGCAGCAAACCGGATACGGCCTGCCTGCAGGCTCTACGTGATTTCCATTATATCCCTGTCTGCCCGGAACAACTCGGCGGCCTGCCCACTCCCCGTACTGCTGCCGACCTGACCGGTGGTGACGGCATGGATGTTCTTAAAGGACGTGCAGTTGTCATTACCCGGGACGGCCTCGACGTAAGCAGAGAGTTTATTGCCGGAGCCCGGGCCGTACTCCACATTGCCCGGGCCCAGGACATCAAGCTGGCCATGCTCAAGGCAAAAAGTCCTTCCTGCGGGATGACGCCCGTCCCGGGTAATGACAACTGCACGTCCTTTAAGAACATCCATGCCGTCACCACCGGTCAGGTCGGCAGCAGTACGGGGAGTGGGCAGGCCGCCGAGTTGTTCCGGGCAGACAGGGATATAATGGA
>JAYEKB010000261.1:0-2716 GCA_034660835.1 Thermodesulfobacteriota bacterium | reverse complement strand
GGATACTGACCCAGCCGCAAATAGATGCCTGGAAACCGGTTGTTGAGGAGATTCAGAAACAGGGCGCCATTGCCATCATGCAGATGTTTCACTGCGGCCGCATGGCCTGGCCTGAAGTGAACCCGGCAAACCGCAGCATAGCACCCAGCTCCATCACCCCGAAACAGGACAATCCCATGACCGGCGCACCCTATCCCGTGCCGGAAGCCATGAGCAACTTTGATATCGACCATGTGATCACAGGATTCGTGGAAACTGCCAAAGGGTCTGTAGAGGCCGGTTTTGATGGAATTGAAATCCACGGTGCCCATGGTTACCTGATTAGCCAGTTTTTATCATCCTACTCCAACAGACGTACCGATAGGTACGGTGGCTCGGTTGAAAACCGCTACCGGTTTGTCCATGAAGTGATTCAAGCAGTTAGAAAGGTAATCCCTGAAGACCGCCTGCTGACAGTCAGGATTTCCAACTGGGGGGTTGCCGACATGGAGGTCTCTCTTTTTGATTCAAAAGACGAATACCAGGAGATCATCAGATATCTGGCAAACGAACCCATCGACGCCATTTCCGTTTCTACCTATGGATACAATGAGAAGGCCTTTGGTACCGATAAAAACATGGCTCAACTTACACGGGAGGTTACAGACCTTCCTCTCATGATATGCGGAGGCATATACGATCGCGCAAGTGCTGAGGAGGCGTTGCAGGATGCGGATATTATACTCTGTGGCAAATCTTTACTCCTGAATCCGAACTGGGTGGAAGATGTGCTGGCCAAGAAAACACTGAATCGATACAAGTCGGAAGAGGCGGATATCGCTTACACTGAGGAGCCGCTACCCTGAAAAGGAGTAAAATCCAGCTGATAAGAACAAGGCTGTCAGTCTTGTCATTCAAACATGTACCCGAGGAGAATACTCATGGAAACAGAAGAGGCAATCAAGACCCGAAGATCTGTCAAACATTATGATCCGGCCCATCAGATGACCGATGATGAGATTAATAAACTCCTGTCGCTCGCAATACTCTCCCCCACTGCTTTCAACATTCAAAACTGGCGTTTTGTCATTGTATCTGATCCGAAGTTGAGAAAGCAGATCAGGGAAGTCGCCTGGGATCAGTCACAGGTAACGGACACTTCGTTGTTCATTGTACTGTGTGCAGATTTAACGGCATGGGAGCAACCCGTTCGGTATTGGGTTAATGCACCCATAGAGGTTCAGGAGTTTATGATTCCAGCTATTGATGATTACTACCGGGGTAAAGAGCAGGTTCAAAGAGATGAGGCAATGAGATCCTGTGGCATTGTTGCTCAAACCTTGATACTGGCTGCAAAATCGATGGGCTATGACTCATGCCCGATGGATGGTTTTGATTTTGACAAGGTTGCGGAACTGATCCGGCTTCCGGATGATCATGTCATTGCCATGTTCGTGGCCATTGGCAAAGGAACTAAAGAACCATGGCCTCGACCAGGACAATTGAGTCTGGACGAGGTTGTCATTAAAAATTCATTTGAATGAGAGTTCTGCTTGGTCAACAAATATCGTGTCACTCAACGCCCTGAGATCGTACAATTTTCTAGTAATATCAAGGGGAAACAGTATTAATCAGGAGGATCCTCATGAAACGAATTTTACTTATCAGTTGTTGTATCCTGCTTTATGCGTTTACTGCGCAGGGTGCTGTTCAGGGAACAGAGGTGGAGTACCCTGCCGGTGATACGGTATTAAAAGGATACCTGGCCTTTGATGATTCCATCCAGGGCAAGCGCCCCGGCATCCTGGTGGTTCATGAGTGGTGGGGACACAACCCTTACGCACGCAAACGGGCCGACATGCTTGCCCATCTCGGTTACACAGCCTTGGCAGTTGATATGTACGGCAGTGGCAGGACTGCATCTCATCCGGAGGATGCCGCAAAATTCTCCGGCGAGATTAAAAAGAACATGCCCTTGGCCCGGGAACGCTTTGTTGCAGCCATGGAACTGCTGCAAAAGGAACCAACCGTTGACCAGGAGAAAATTTCAGCCATCGGCTACTGCTTTGGAGGCGGTATTGTTCTGGAGATGGCGCGCTCCGGACTTGATCTTGACGGCGTGGTCAGCTTTCACGGCAGCCTGACCACTGCCAACCCGGCCCGGTCCGGGGTAGTCAGGGCCAGGGTGCTGGTGCTCAACGGTGAGGACGACCCGTTCGTCAAGGACGAACAAATTGAAGCATTTAAAAAAGAGATGGAGGCTGCAGCCATTTCCTACCGTTTCATCAACTATCCGGGTGCAAAGCACTCCTTTACCAATCCTGATGCCGATAAATTCGGCAAAGAGTTCAACCTGCCACTGGCTTACAGTCCTGAAGCGGACCAACAGTCCTGGCAGGCAATGCAGGATTTTTTTAAAGATGTTTATAAATAACAGCCCAGAGCTGTTGAATTGTCAAAAGGCTGGGACCTGGTTTTCCTGACCCCCCGGCCAAAGTCAGCAATAGGTGATATGGACTCAATATTTTCAGATGCTCAGAAACGGCTCACTGAAGTCTTCAAATATTTTGAACTGCCTGATGACGTACGTGAAAGATTAAAACGCCCTAACCCGCATATTTCACAAGTCGAGGCGGCTGCAGATGCACTGAGCGCAGGAGTAGGCAGGTAAGCGCAGACTCCGATAGTTGCCTATGCCTGCTCCTGCAGCGACAAAGCAGGTGCGGTCGCATCGGCT
>JAYEKB010000260.1:0-11602 GCA_034660835.1 Thermodesulfobacteriota bacterium | reverse complement strand
TTCAGCATTCAGCATGTTGAAAAAGAAACTGCAATAACGTAGGCACACGCGAAAAAAGACCTCCCTTGTAAAAGCCCGCTGGAACTGGCTTTGCGCCGAGGTCTAAATTTTAACAAAAAAACCCAAGTTACGGAGTGTTGTAGTCAGATCAGGATGATATTAACCGTTTCTCAAGTTTCTGACTTAATTAATTGCCACTATAAAAATACGACAACCAATTAAATTTATTACATATTAACGTGAAAAGCCTCTCGCTTTCTGATATATTGAATTTTGCGAAAAGTTCAATAAAATCAAGAAGGAGAGGCTTGAATGAATATTACCAAACAATACCAGGAGCAACAAGAAGCAAAACGACTGCAGAATAGGATTTCTTCCTTTATAGGAAGTTTCAAGGTCGGCACCTTGCTCAACAACAGCGGGATTCGAAAACTGCGTGGTGTGCCGCCACTCACCTTGTTTACAGTCATTTTCATGTTACCCTTTGAAGGGGTCAACTTTTCTCGAGGAATTGTAAGGAACCCTGGATTGGGTTTTAAAAAGGACGCCGCTTACGATTTTCTCAGGAACCCACGGCACAACTGGCGAAAGTTCATGTTGGCCCTGGCAACCACTGTTGTCCGTTTTTTCGATCTGCTGACAGATGAGAAACGCGAGAAAGTCTTGATCTTTGATGACAGCACATATGATCGGTCCCGCTCTAAGGTGGTTGAGTTGCTGGCCTGGGTTTATGATCACAACAGCGGTCGGAGCCTGAAGGGATTCAAACTGCTGACTCTCGGTTGGTCCGATGGAGTAAACTTTCTGCCGTTGGATTTTGTGCTTTGTTCCTCGGCCAAGGCAGATAAACGAGTCCAAGGTATCAAGAAGGAGCTGGATAAACGTACCTGTGGTTACAAGAGAAGGATAGAGGCCGTTACCAAGTCTACCGCGCATTTGGGAACAATGGTCAAGCGGGTCTTGAGTGCTGGAATAAATGCCGATTACATCCTGATGGATAGTTGGTTTTGCTTTCCTGCTATTCTTGCCACGCTTGGTGAATATCTGCCGGTAATTTGCATGACCAAGGATATGCCAAAGATATTCTACCGCTACAATGGGCAGTGGATGAGGCTCAGCAGGCTGTACAGTCAACTGAGAAAGCGACCGGGTATGGCTAAGATCCTTGCCAGTATTGTTACGGAAACCACGAAAGGACAGAAAGTTAAAATCGTTTTTGTGCGGCACCGTCAGAAGAAACGCCAGTGGCTTGCAATCTTGTCTACCCGGGTTGACCTGGCAGATGAAGAGATAGTACGCATTTATGGCAAGCGGTGGGATATCGAAGTGTTCTTCAAAATGATGAAGCACTATCTGAATCTTGAACGGGAAGTTCAACTTCGTGATTATGACGGTATGATCGGTCATATTACCATTGCTATGAGTCGATATATCTTTCTGGCATTTGAACAACGATGTCATGATGATCCCCGAACGCTTGGCACGCTCTTCTTTGCCTGTAGCGACGAATTACAAGACCTGAGTCTGGTGGAGGCCTTGCAGCGTTTGCTCAGCCTTGCCATGGATAAAATCCGGGCAGCAGGCATCGTTGCAGAAGATGTAGCACTTGTTCTTGTTGATTCAGTCATGAGTACTGCAATTGATTTTCTTCAAACGAGTCGGAGGTTATTGCCAGTTAATAACCTTGTAACAGTGAAATAGATCAAGTCAGAAACTTGAGACCGTTTGTAGCAGGTCTTGCAGGATGGCGGCATTCCGGCCAGAATCTCTCTTGATAAAAGTCTGGTCTTAGGATCAAATAGATTCCTGAACTCCCTGTATTTTTTACTTCCCCAGATCCGGACAAGGTCGATATTTTTTATGTTGCCGAAAGAAAACGTTTCAAGAGGAACCGGCTGGTCTTTAAAAATGGCCATCATCTGCTTGCCTACTGCTTTACCTGAGCTACCAGTACCAGATAGAATCGGGTTGGTAAAAACACAGGGTCCCACTTCACCCGCCACATTGATAACACAAGCCCGGCAGACATTTTCCGGACAAACGCAGGAGGTTTCATCAAGTGCGGGGTCACGATATGCAAACAGGACATTGTTGGCAGCTGCCTCCTTTTTAATTTTTACCAATGTCCTACTGTACTCGTTGAGTCGCTGTGGGTTGTTAAAGAGCGCTTCCTGAAATAGCTGTGGTTCCTGGATCAGGGTCAGATTGCTGGCCACTACCTGCTCGGCGCCCACATTTTTCGCTAAGCTGGTAATCCGGCTGAGTTCATCAAAATTGGAGGCGAGCATGATATATGCGAGATGAATGGCTGGTTTTGTGGTTTTCTTTTCAGCCTTGATACGCCGCAAGTATTCAAGGGCCGCAACCACGGTTTCAAAATCGGTTCCTTTACGGATTCGGTTGTGGGTGGAGGGGGTGGTGCCGGCAAAACTGACTCCCAGGATATCAACCTGTAGATCAACAATGGTATGGATATTTTTTTTATTGAGCAGCATGCCATTGGTAGTAAACCCGACTTTTTTTCCTTGATTTTTACAGAGACGCACCATTTCAAAGAGATCCGGATGAAGGAAAGGCTCACCCCATCCCTGCAAGAACACCAAGTTTGTATGGCTGAGCGAAGGGAGCAGGTCATGCAAGAGCGTGAGCGGAAAATGGGCGTTCAGCCAGCCTTCCCTTGCCAAGGTGTGAGGGCAATAGATACAGGCCGCGTTGCAGTAGCTGGTCACTTCGATTTGGACCCAGTCCAGAATCGGGCTTAAGATCTGCTCTTTTTGCTTTTTGAGCCAGGTAAGCATAATATGTTAGAATTTAGCATGCTGTCTTGTGAAGCCAAGTCCAAAATCTTGCTTGCGATGAATCATATGAACATTTGAATTTCTACTTGAACTTTATCACCAAAATTTCACTAACTGTCAGCGTTAAATTTTTCAATTGAAACCTTACCCTCTTGATAATCCTGATGCCAGTTTTCAGGTACCGGTATCTCTTGATAGAGAATCGTCCGCCGGGCCTCGAGCAGGCGCCGCGGTTTATTCATGAAATCCGCTGCGCAGTAAACCTTTTTCCCCACAACCTGGCTTAAATTGTCCAGCCAGATGATGCCTTTTTCCGAGCGCAGCAAGTGATGGTCAACTATAAGGGTAGCAACATTCCTTGCCAGACGCAGACCATTTTCCCAGGCTCGCTTCCTTAGCGGGCCGCTTAGTGTCTGAAGATAGAGTGGTGGCCCTGCGGTAAACACGATGTCCGGCTGCCACATAAGAATCTTTTCTATTGTGGCATCATCCAGAAACTGAATATCAGAGGCATGGACAAATACCTGCGTACCCATATCAACGCGTGTCATCATAACGCATCCGAATCTGCTTCCTGCCGGACCGTGGGGTACTGGACCGGAGAAGCTCAAAGGACCTTCCGAGTATCCTTCCGCGGTTTTCATGTTTGTCCCTAACAATTCAGAAAGATCTGCGGCACGGCGTTGCATTCGGGACGAAAGGTTCTCTTTTGATTTAACCCAGATGCGCACCTTCCGTAAACGATCAGGAATTTGCTCAAATGAAAGCTGATATAGATTCGCTCGAAGCAAGGGGACATGATCGCCATGGAAGTGGCTGAAAACGATATCCGTTGCGGTTTTCAACTGTTGCACAATGTCCTGTCTGACTCTTACTCCAGCAGCCACCTGAATAGGATGGGGAAGCAAGCCATGCCTCTGATATCCCAGCGCGAGACCCGGATCGATGAGAATCCGTCGTTCTCCAGCTGTCATCAGACAACACATACCGCGGACTCCCAAAGATTCCGTAGCTATTATTTCAAGAGTCACAACCTTTTTCTTCCGTTTGCATGGCAATTTCAAGGAAAATGCGCGCTGTTTCAGAATCTGGTGAAGAAATCATCAAGGGGACCCCACTGTCACCGGTCCTGCTGATTTCCATATCAATAGGAATGGCGCCCAACAAAGGTAACCCTGTTTCCTGACTGAGCTTCTGCCCCCCTCCACGGCCGAAGATCTCAAGGCGTTCTGTTGAGTGAGTACATTGAAAATACGACATAATCTGCTTGTCTTATATTTTCTTCCAAGACTATCTCTGCCACAGGATGTGATTGTCTTCCAAAGGGATGAGGGCTTCGGCATGATGGGGGATGATTCGGGGGGTGTAATCGGTTGTGGATCTCTCTGTTTTTACAGTAACACTGTACAGGTAGCCGTTTCCGGTGCCGGCAAGCTTTTTGCCGCGCTGCATGGAATAACGTTCCGGCATATCGGTGTCTAAAGGTTCGGCATAGAGTTCGACCCGGAGATTTTCCGGGTCAAGGTCATCAAGGTAGACCTGCACGTGAAAGGTGGAGCCGTCGTTTATGTTTTCTCTGTCAAAATTTCCAAAACGCAATTTATGCCAGTGTTGCTCCAGTTCCCGGCGCCAGGATTCAATCCGGCCGCCGACAGCGCAGTTATCGGAAACCCTGTGCCGGTACCTCACCGTTGCCGGAAGATAATATTGCTCAAAATATTCCCGTACCATCCGGTTGCTGGAAAAAAGGGGGGTCAGCCTCGCCATGCTGGCGCGTATCCGTGATACCCACTCCACCGGAATGCCCTCTTGGTTGCGGGAATAAAACGTAGGCACCACCTCCTCTTCAAGAACCCGGTACAGCTCGGCTGCATCTTTTTCGTCCCAACCGGTATCAGCTCCGTGTTCCCCGCCGTTTCCCACAGCCCAACCTACTTCCGCATCAAATGCCTCGGCCCACCAGCCATCCAATTCCGAAAGATTAAGCCCGCCATTGACCAGAACTTTCATGCCGCTTGTACCACAGGCCTCCCAAGGGCGACGAGGCGTGTTGATCCAGAGATCTACACCCTGAACAAGTTTGGCGGCAACGGTCAGATCATAATTCTGGATAAAGATGGCATGTTCGCGCACCTCAGGCCGGTTGAGAAATTCAATCCACCTGCATACCATTAGTTTGCCGGCCCTATCCTGGGGGTGGGCCTTGCCGGCGATAATAAGTTGCACAGGATGCTGCTGATTAGTCAAAATTTGGAACAGACGGTGTTGGTCATAGAGCAGCAGGTTAGGTCGTTTGTAATCGGTAAATCTTCGGGCAAAGCCGATGGTCAAGGTATCGGAATCAAACAAACGGGCACGGTCGGTAATTGTTGCCTTATCAGCACCGTGAGCTGCCTCCTGCTGCGCCACCCGCCGCCTGACGAACTCAACGAGATCCTTGCGGCTCTTGCATCGCAACTGCCAGAAGGACTCATCACCAACCTGATTAACATTCTCCTCAATGGTTTTTAGATCGGTCAGCCAGCGGTCTTTACCGCAGGAATCGGTCCATAATTTATCGGCATGGGCACTGTCCCATGATGGTACATGGATGCCATTGGTGACGCTCCCAACCGGTACTTCCTTTTCAGGCCATTGAGGAACGAGACGCTGGAAAATATGCCGACTGACTTCTCCATGTAGCCTGCTTACACCGTTTACGCTGCCGGAACCGCGAAAGGCAAGATATGCTGTATTAAAAGGCTCAAAAAGATTGTCCGGTTCAGCGCGGCCAAGTGTGGTGAGAATCTCCGGATCGACTCCAATCTGATGGGCATAGGTAGTGATATACTGTTCCAGAATAATTGGTGGATAAGTATCAAAACCAGTTCGTACAGGGGTATGGGTGGTAAAAATGTTGCCCGGTCTTGTACAGTGCAAGGCAGCTTGAAAAGATTGACCGCTTTTTTTCATAAAAGAGAATGCCCGTTCAAGAATAACAAAAGCTGCATGACCTTCATTAAGATGGCAAATTTCACATTCAATCCCCAGCTTTTCCAGTAGCCGCCAGCCTCCTATACCGAGAGCTATTTCTTGCTGAAGTCGTATCTCCTGCGCCCCCTCATAAAGTTTTCCGGTGATTCCCCTGTCTTCGGGGAGATTAAGCGGTTCATTGCTATCCAAGAGATAGAGCCGTCCCCGTCCCACCTGCACCTCCCAGGCACGAAGAATTAATTCCCGGCCGGGCATGGGGACCGTCACCGTGAGTAGGCCACCGTCTCTGTCCCGAAGTGGTATCACGGGCAGCATGGTCGGGTCATTGAACGGGAAAAACTCCAACTGGTCTCCGTGTGCGTCCAAGGCCTGGTGGAAATAACCCTGTTGATACAAAAGACCGATGCCGAAGATTGGCACTCCGAGGTCACTTGCTGTTTTGAGATAATCACCGGCCAGAATGCCAAGACCGCCTGAATAAATTGGTAACGCCTCACTCAGGCCGAATTCCATACTGAAATAGGCGATTCCTCCCACGACATCCGGCTCGTAGTTCTGTTGAAACCAGGCTGGCTGTCTGAGAGCTGTTTCCCGCTTTGCAAGCTGCAGTTCAAGTTCCTTCAGGAAATCAAGATCTTGTGCCAGAGTATCGAGACGTGACTGGTTGACACTTTCTAAAATGAACAAGGGATTGGCGGTGGCATGCCATAACTCAGGGTCTATTTCCTTCCAGAGATTATCAGCGGCATGATTCCAGCTCCACCGCATATCAAGAGCAAGAACAGCCAGGCCGTTTAAGGCATCAGGCAAGGGTCTGGGAAGGTAATGGCTGGGATGCATGTTTTTTCCTCAAATGTAAATTTGTGGAATACATCATTCCTGAATGAAGCTATCAGGTTAAGTCACCTGTTGTATATTGCGAAATTAATTACGATAGTATATTCTTTTTTTGTGTATATGCGATTTAATATTCAGATCTTCTTTTTTTTCGAAAGGAGAATAATATTATCATAAAAATGATATTTTCTCATATTTTATGCCAGGAGACAGCAAAGAATATAGGCTGCAACGTCAAGGGTCTTTCCGAACGGGAATTCATCTCAAAACTCTATTGTTTTTCCTTGAAAACACAAGAATAACATGACTATTTTTTATTATTTTAACACTTATGAACGTCATTTCTCTTCCGAGACCAATTTTTCCAATCTATTTATAATCTGTTTGACATCATCCTGTGCATTGCATGTGACAAGAAAGCCTCCTTCGAGTCCGCTTTTTGCTACTTCAGGATCATAGGATACCGATCCGATAGCCCTGCTTTTCAGCCCATCGAGTTTTTCCATCATCATCGATTCCATCTCCTTGGAGCTGATTTTATTTAAAATCAACCAGAAATTTTTCATTCCGGTTTCCTTGCAAAAGCTCTCTATTCTTTTGACGATGGATACAGATTCAAGCGTAGGGTACAGGATAGCGAGTATTATATCCATGGTATCGGGGATCTTTCTTCCGAAATGCTCGACTCCCGCCTTCATATCAATAAGGCTTACCCAATCTCCCTGCACCATAAAATCCCTGACTGCCTTTTCTATAGGTCCGTCACAACCTTGGCCGTAAGTTTCTATCTTTCCTGCCTGAAAGAGGCTAATCCCTTTTTCTTTGATATAGTATTCGGGGGGAATCTCCCGGACAATGTCTATCCTTTTTTCCGGTACCGGCACCGAATCGTTGACTCTTGTAAGTGGCGAAGGATCATCTACCGGGCAGGTAACAACGCCGATCCCGCCAAAAAACTCTATAAGTGGCTTTGGTGCATTATTGACTCCCCGTCCAAACATCAGTCTGATCAGCCCTTCGGGATTAGAAGCATCGTCATCCAAAACCAGTGTCTCATACCCTTTTTTTGCAAAACACCCGCCATCAAGACGACAATAGTGCTTTTTCCACTGCCTCCTTTCCCGCATACCAGTATTCTCTTCCCGGCAATCGATTTCATCGATTTTGTTCCCTTCCCAATATTTGTTAATCTCTCATCTTTTCCATATTCTAACACTTTGTTTTGCAGTAAAATAGATATGAATCATTTATTGACGAGGAAAACATGGACGTATCGTTGTTTGATCTGCAGACAGGCCAAAAAGCAACCATAAAGCAGCTGAAAGGGGGAGGAGAATTTCGAAAAAAACTCGCCTCGCTAAACATAAGGATCGGAAAAACCATTAGGAAGATAACCGCGCAGCCCCTTCACGGCCCTGTTGTCATCAAAATTGACAATACCGAAGCAACCATTGGCATGGAGATGGCAAAGAAAATTGTCGTAGAGCCTTTGGGAGCCGAATAAAATAGATGGGTATCCGGAGATGAAAATACTTCTGATGGGGAATCCCAACGTCGGAAAATCGGCCATATTCAGCCGGCTGACCGGCGTGGACGTTATGGTTTCCAACTATCCAGGGACCACCATCGAATTCAAAAAAGGGAGAATAAAGCTTGATGAACAGCTTGTAGAGGTGATCGATGTCCCGGGAACCTATACGCTTGAGGCGACTTCAAGAGCCGAAAAGGTTGCGGTAAGTATGCTCGAAGAGGGGGATCTGGTTATTGATGTGGTGGATGCAACCAACCTGGAGCGAAACCTCTATTTGACCCTGCAACTGCTGGAGCGAAATATTCCGGTCATTGTGGTACTTAACTTTTGGGATGAAACCCGGCATTTGGGTATTCAAATCGATGCAAAAAAACTTGAGACCCATCTAGACACCCCGGTTATCCCGGCAGTTGCCGTAACGGGAGTGGGGATAAAAGAACTTGTCTCAAGATTACCCGAGGCCAGGGCACATGCAAACAGATTCGACGAAGGGGGCCGATGGAGTGAAATTGGAAAGATCATAAAGGAAGTCCAAAAAGTTACTCTCAAAAAACATACACTTCTGGAAACAGTGGAGGATATGAGCATCAAGCCGCTGACAGGCATCCCGATTACACTGTTAATTCTGGCGCTTGTTTTTTGGCTGGTCCGCTCTGTCGGCGAAAATCTGATTGCCTACCTGTTTAATCCTCTGTTTAAACTCTATCTTCCCGCAGTGACCGGCTTGAGCGACATGCTCGGACGCGGCGGCATCGTCCATGACATCCTGATCGGAACTTTGATAGAGGGAAAAATCGACTATATACAATCGATGGGACTGCTTACGACCGGTCTGTATGTTCCGCTTGCCATAGTTTCGCCCTATGTGTTTGCATTCTACCTGATTCTGGGTATTCTGGAGGACAGCGGCTATCTGCCGAGGCTGGCAACCCTGGTTGATGCGGTTTTGCACAGGCTTGGGATGCACGGCCTTGCTATCATCTCCATGCTTCTTGGCTTTGGCTGCAATGTTCCGGGGGCACTGAGCACAAGGATACTCGAAACCAAAAGACAGCGCTTTATCGCAGCAACCCTGATGGCCATAGCCATACCCTGTATGGCGCAAACCGCCATGGTGTTTGCCCTGTTGGGGCCCTATGGCATCAAGGGGTTAGGAATCTATTTTGTTACGCTTTTTATTATTTGGCTCGTGCTGGGGTTTTTGCTCAACAAGATGCTCAGAGGAGAAGTACCTGAAACGTTTATGGAAATCCCTCCCTATCGGATGCCATATTTTGGGAGCCTGGCAAAGAAGCTGTGGATGAGGATGCGAAGTTTTTTGACTGAGGCAATCCCTTTTGTATTGTTGGGGGTACTCTTTGTAAACGTTTTGTATGTTTTGGGTGTGATAGAGTGGATCAGCGAGGCCACTGCTCCTCTGATCGTCGGGATATTGGGACTCCCCAAAGAAGCAGTTGCCTCTTTGGTTGTAGGTTTTCTGCGAAAAGATGTGGCCGTTGGTATGCTACTACCGCTTGGGCTGGATATGGGGCAGCTTATTGTGGCCAGTGTAGTACTAACGATGTATTTCCCCTGCGTTGCGACCTTTGTCGTTTTATTTAAAGAGCTGGGTGCCGGGGATCTGATCAAAGCTACCACGATTATGGTTGTTTCTGCCTTGCTGGTCGGAGGAGTCCTGAATGCACTATTGTAATCACCCCTTTACCGGGACAAAGTGATAGACTCCTAGTGCCATATTCCCTTCAAGGGTATAGCCGCACCGCGGGCAGATGCCGTTTTTATCAAGCTCGCTGGTAAAGCTAAAGGGTAAAAGAAAGAATGGTTAGAATGACAGACTCAACTGTGTTTTCGACCGTGCCCACGCAGGTGCAGTAATTGAGCATTTTTGAAAGCCGGCAACGTCGGATATTCTTGATCCTCTGGATCACGTATGCTTCCTTTTATCTAGGGCGCATCAACTTTTCCGTGGCCTTACCAGGGATTATGGACGCCTTTGGGTGGACGCGGGCGGACGTGGGGGCGATTGGTACGGCGTTTTTCTGGGCTTATGCTATTGGGCAGTTCATCAATGGTCAACTGGGCGATAGGTTTGGTGCTCGTCTGTTGATCACTGTTGGCCTCACCGTCTCGGCCCTGATGAATCTGCTGTTTGGCTTTAGCCATGCGATAGGCTTGATGATTATCATCTGGGCGGTCAACGGTTACGCGCAGTCTATGGGCTGGGCGCCAACCGTCAAGACCCTAGCGAACTGGTTTCCGCCCCAGGTACGAGGAAAGATGTCCGGTTGGCTGGGTACCAGCTACATCCTGGGCGGTGCTATTTCCGTGGTGCTGGCTGGTTTTATTGCTGCCCGACTCGACTGGCGAGTAACGTTCTTCATTCCCTGTGCTTTGCTGTTGCTATCGGCCGTTCACTGGTATCTCAGGGCCATGAACTCGCCTGAAAGTGCTGGTTTCCCAGCGCTGGAAGAGCTTGAGAAAGGGATAGGGTTTTCAGAGAAGACAGAGGTCACGTCTGAGGATGAATACTTGGGCATGCGCTTTGCTTTGAAGCATAGCCTGTGGAGTCGTCCGGTCTGGCTGATGGGCTGGGGTCTTTTCTTTGTGAACATTGTGCGCTATGGCTTTTTGACATGGGCACCGACCTACCTCTTTGAGACTCAGGGGGCGGGAATTGATAAGGCTGCTTACTCGTCGATGATATTTCTCCTTGCCGGTGTACTGGGTGCGCTGTTTGCCGGGTGGGCCACGGACCACTGGTTCCAATCTCGCCGCGCACCTGTAGCGGGCATTGGCTTGCTGCTTGCCGGCGGCTTAGCCTGGGTCTATCGCTTCGCCGTGCCGGTGGATCAGTGGCTCCTGGGGATGATAACACTGGCAGCGATCGGGTTCAACATATTCGGAGCGCACGTCCTGATTGTGGCGGCAGCACCGATGGATCTTGGAACGCGCAAGGCGGCGGCGTCGACGACAGGGTTCATTGATGGTTGGGGCTATGTGGGCGCAGGCTTGCAGGGGATTAGCACAGGGTTTTTAGTTGACCATTGGGGATGGAATGCCGGCTTTGCTTTATGGGTTACCTGCGCGTTCCTGGGTGCCGGCTTAATGATGTTGCTGTGGCGATACAAGCCGCCAAAGGGCCAATATCTATGACCCGGGGGAATGACTGGTCTCTCCGTTTCAAATTGACAGAGGTGCGACGCACCTATAGCCAGCATAGACCACGCCTACGCCCACTGTGCGGGCCATTCTCGGGGGTATCAGATGATGATCGCAACAAGTGTACCCGCCCCTAAACCCTGCATGGGTCATTCACTGGGTAGAAATAAAAAGGAGAAATTACTTGCTGATGGTTTGAGCGAGCCCAGAATCAACAAACAGTATAAGATAGATACCCGTATCCAGGTTGAAGAGAGTATCATGCAGCGAGCTGATCTCATTATTACCTCAACCCAACAGGAAA
>JAYEKB010000259.1:0-2734 GCA_034660835.1 Thermodesulfobacteriota bacterium | reverse complement strand
TAACGGCCGGTATCACTGGATTTGTGCATTTTTACCACAAGAGGTAATTTGAAAATCGAAACATCAAATTACCCGAAAGGTTAGCCCGAAGACCGCGCTGCACAAATTCCAGTGTATACCTTTGTTGGACGAAGCCGCTACGCGGAGGCAGTAACCCCCAACACATTTCTCTGAAACCAATCCATTGTAATTTCACGCTTTTCTAATAGTATGCCTATGGCGGCAATGCAAGCGCATTTGCCATTGGTTAAATACTTCAAAGCGGAGGTTACAATGAACACCAACATGCCCAATGACCCGCAGTTTAACGTGTATTACCGCAAGCATGTTCAGTATCTGAAGCTGGCAGGCATGCAGCCCAAGACCATCGATGCCTACTCACGGGCGATCAGACGGATCGGCAACTATTTCGACTGCCGAATCGACAACCTGACGACCGACCAGCTTCTCGGCTATTTCAATGATCTGCTTGAATGTCGCTCATGGAGCGCTGTCAAGCTTGATCTGTATGGCCTCAAGTTCTTTTACTCCAGGGTGCTGAACAGAACCTGGGAGGATATTCCCCTGATTAAACCGCCCAAGACTTCCAGAATCCCGGATATTCTCTCGGTCAAACAGCTCCAACAACTGTTAGCCGCAACCGATAAGCTGAGCTACAGGGTTTTCTTTTTCACAGCCTACTCCCTGGGACTGCGCCTTGGCGAGGGAATCGCCCTGAAGATCGGCGATATCGATGCCGACAACATGAGAGTCCATATCCGCGATGCCAAGGGCAACAAGGACAGGCTGGTACCCCTGCCGGAAAAGACCCTGCAGGTCCTGCGAAATTTCTGGTCTGTTCACCACCACCCCGAGTTCCTCTTTCCAAACAGGAAACGGGGGTTGAAAAACGCTCATCTGGTTGAAACGCCACTGGACAGAGGCGGTATCCAGACCGCCATGAAGGCCGTGGTCAATCAGCTCGGTATCAAAAAAAAATCTCATGCCATTCCCTGCGTCACAGCTATGCAACCCATTTGCTGGAATCCGGAATTGACCTGGTCGAACTCCAGCAGATCCTGGGTCATGTCAGCATCCTGACCACCTCCAGATACACCCACCTTACCACTGTAACCAAAAACAACGCCCGTCAGGCCGTCAACTCCCTGACCGATACCTTTGAGATAACCTGGGAGGGCGTCAAATGATTCGGCTCTCCACGATTATCAACCAGTTCAAAGATAGATTTTTTGACCGCTACAAAGGGCTGCCAGGCCATAAAAGAGCCCTGCTGGTCATGGAGCAATGCCGACAGGAGCATGGCCCGCATATGCTGGCACGGTGCACAGGCCACGACTGCGACAAACAGGTCTATATCCCGCATTCCTGCGGCCACAGGAGTTGTCCCCATTGCCAGAACCATGAAAACGGACAGTGGATCGAAAACCAGTTGCGCAAAAAGCTGCCGGCCAGGTATTTCCTGGTCACCTTTACTCTTCCCAGGCAGCTCAGGGATCTTGCCTGGAAAAACCAGAAAAAGGTCTATTCCCTGATGTTCTCCTGTGTCCAGGAGACCCTGAAAACATTTGCCGAAAACGACAAACAGCTCTGCGGAACTCCTGGTTTCACCACCATCCTCCATACCCATTCCCGCAGCCTCGACTATCACCCGCATATTCATGTTGTCATGCCTGCAGCTGCCATCAACCTGAAAACAGGTTTATGGCGGGAAAAGAATTCCGGCTATCTTTTCAATCACAAGGCCCTGGCAAAAGTCTTCCGGGCCAAGTTACTCAAGGGTGCTGTAGAGCATAGCCTGAGCGTTCCGGGAGACTGCCCGCAAAAGTGGGTCGTCGACTGCAGGGACGTCGGCAACGGTGACAAGACTATTGTCTATCTCGGCAGGTATCTCTACCGGGGCGTCATCCGGGAACAGGATATCCTGCGCTGCGAAGACGGTCATGTCACTTTCCGCTACCTGCATGCCAAAACAGGGGCCTACAGGACCAGGACTGTCACCGGGGAATATTTTCTCTACCTGCTCATGCTCCACGTGTTACCCAAAGGCTTCCGCAGAACCAGGTGTTACGGTTTTCTCCATCCATGCAGCAGGAAGCTTGTCCAGTTTTTACAACTGGTACTCAGGGTCAATCCACTCAGCCGCTTCACCAGCAGGAGAAAAGAACGACCACCAATCACCTGCCCGGTTTGCGGAGCGGTCATGAAAATCATCCTGACGATGATTCCAAAACCACCGGCCCGCCAAGGCTGGTTTCCTCATTTGAACAGGAGGGGAGAATTTAGCATGTAACCCGAAACAGACAGCAACAGGTTTCAGAAAAAAACCGAATGACACGGTAATGGAGACGTACGCCAAAAAAACCTCATATTCTGCTCCCGACAGCCTGATGAATCGGGGGCATGGCTTTCAAAGATCAATTCTGTGGCAGAAAATCATTTCCTGCCACATCTCTGCCTGATCAGGCAACCTCGTCACAAAAAAGCTCTTTTCTATTCTCTACCGGGCTTGTCCAACAAACGGTTCAGATTGTGGTTCGCTGCGCTCTCACAATCTAACCTTATTCGTTAGATTGTGGTTCGCTGCGCTCTCACAATCTAACCTTATTCGTTATGGATGGCAGCCCATACTATTCCCTGGAAGAAAGTGACGGGTGAATCTCTTGAGATTACAGCATCAGATAATATTGAAATGTTGAAGGAGTTAGGCAAAGACCCGCTGGTTATTAAAGAAACA
>JAYEKB010000258.1:0-34879 GCA_034660835.1 Thermodesulfobacteriota bacterium | reverse complement strand
CTATGCATCTCTGCTTCAGGTCATATTTGTACGATTTTCAATTACAAAATCCTCAACGTAGCCATGCTACGCCTCCGGTTTTGTGCAATCAAATCGTACAAATCTAACCCAAATCAGAGCGCCTAATTGCAACACTTATTTCTTAACAGGCCCTTAGCTGACACCTAATACCTTATACCTTATACCTATTATTTCCCCTTATGCCTGTACATACGGACATGCATTTCCTCAAACGTGACCAGTCCTTCCTTAATGACCGGGTCGATAATTTCAAGAAACTCTTCCAGCATCCTCCTGGTATCAATCATTTCAATAATCACCGGCATGTCTTCGGAAAGACAGAGAATGGAACTGGTCTTGATGCGCGAGTTGGCGCCATAGCCCATCATACCCCGCACCACGGTAGCACCGGCAATTCCGCATTCACGGGCCTTGATCACGATCCACTCATAGAGATGTTTTCCCTGGTGGCGCTCACTCTCTCCTATGATGACTCGTAACAGATATCCTTCTCTTGGCAGTTCCATATTCAACTCCAGATAACAGATGCGATAATTCGTCCCAGCCAGACCAAAGCAACACCGACTACGACCTGGGATCCGGCATTCAAGGCAGCCAAATCAATACGATTGTCCCGGATCAAGCCCAGGGTTTCAATACCAAAGGTGGAAAAGGTAGTAAAGGCACCAAGCAGGCCGATCAGAATAAAAATACGGATTTCCGTGGAAAAAAAGGAACGGGTTTCCACAAGGTAGGTAAGAAATCCGATCAAAAGGCAGCCGATCATGTTCACTGCCAGAGTTCCAGAAGGAAAGATAATGGAGCCGGAACGAGTCTGCACCCAGGAACTGATAAGAAAACGCAAAACAGCTCCAATAAAACCACCTGCACCGATGATGGAAAGCTTAAGCAGAGTATCCATTTACGTATTTCTACTCATTGCCCAGGAGACCGTCAAGCAGACCGGGCAGAATTTTGTCTACCTGCTGTTCAATGACCTTGTCCGCAGCCTTGCCTGCTGCCTGCCCCAGGAGGTCTGAAATAGCCACGGACAGAGCATCGGAATCAAAGATAGTCTGATCACGATCGCCCCGGATGGGCACCTTCAATGTCATTCCCTGCAGGATCCGGTAGCCTTCCCTGCCCACCAGATTTCTGGTTACCGGCACCTCGAGCAAATAGTCAAGGCTGCCGTCAAAACCCACGGAACCAGCCAGGGTCATTTCCGACTCTGCCACCAGCATTTTCAAAGGTGTACAGCTGATCCGGCCCATGGCTGCAGTACAGGTTATTTCACTCTGATCCAGGGTCAGAGGTTCATCAGCAAGACCGGCCATATTCAAAATTTCTTGCAAGGCACCTTCCGGTTCCAGCGTAATCCTGCTGACATTAAAGACTGCACTGAAATCAGCCTGCTCAGCACCGCGCGCAGCAAGAGGCCAGGAAAACTGATCCATCCTGGCACTGATGGTACCTGTGGGACGGGCCAGCAGGCCAAGAACGGGATTAATGCGTTTGAGCAGACCATCAACCATGGGCTGACCTAACTGAACACCAGTGAGCACCTGCTCCGCTTCAGGCAGCGTTACAACCGGGGGGGCAAGCGTGTAATCAATGCTGGGTGAGAGCTTCAGGCCACCACTATTCAGACCACCAGTCAATGCCGCCTGCAACACCCCTTTTTCCATACTGACCGCCATGACCGGTTGCTGGAGATCAATACCAGAAAGAGCAGTATAATCGGCCTGCAGATTGGTGCTGAACTGCAGTTTACGGGATTTCTCTTCAACAGACCCGTCCAGCGGGTAGTATAGGCTGAACCGCTCTTTTTGCTTACCGGCTGCTCGAATATTGATGGCATACAGGCTGTTGAGCAGACTGACCAGGGAGAAAAAATCCGGGGCTATCTCACCATTTAAGGAAAAAAAGGGTTCTTTTCCGGAGTGCTGCAACCGCCCCTTTGCCTGCAGGTTCAAGAGGCCGGACTGAATATCAAAGGACTCAAAATCAATATCTCTGCTTGAAAGATTACCCTGTAAGCGGGTATTGAAATGAAAGGTTTCCTCAGCAAACAAAGTTTTTTCCACTCTGCTGAGGATGGCGTGATTGATGTAAAGCTGCGCTGTTCCCGCATGCCCCTTACCTGCCTTACCGGCCAGATTAACAGCAAAGGACCCGTTGCCGTTTAAAGTCCGTTCCGGTGCCAGGACACCTGACTCCTGCAGGAATGGAGTCAGTTTGCCAAGATCTGTTTTGCCGTCAACCTTCAGGGACAAGGTGGTTGGAAGTTGCCGCCAGTCTTCGATAGAGAGGCTGTGTACATTCAGACTGCCCAGGTCCGAGGTTAGGCCCAGGTCACGCAGTACAATGCGATGGTTGGCACTGTCCAACACATTCCAGTTGCCGCCACGGACAAAAAAAGTGGTCCTGTTATCTGCCAGATCAAGCGGTCTCACTGCTTTTACCAGTTCACCATCGGCCTCTGGACCAGCGGTAAACAGGTGAACCGACGAATCCTTGATAATCTTACCCTGCCGGTAGAGGATGAAATCATCTATCCTGCTGTCAAGCTCCCGTACCACCACTCTCTTCTCTTCTACATAACCTGATGCCGCCATATCCATGGTTCCGGTCAGGGTGGTTTCGGATTTAAGAATTTCAAGATTATGGAGCAGGTCCGACAACCTGCCTAACTGCAGATCCGTCTGCAGCTGGTAGCGAGTGGAAATCTGCCCGCTTTTACGGTAAATGGAGTCCAGTTTACCGTTCATCTTTCCCGGCCAGGAAGAAAGATCAAAGGCAAAGTCCATTGCCTTTGCCCTGGTGTTTGGAAACTTTCCAGGTGTTTTCAGTCGGCCGTTAAAGACAAGTTGATGTCTTGGTACCACCTGCTTCCCCTGACGGGACAGGCTAAAATCGGTAATATCCATGTGGGTATTGACAACATACCTGTTGTCTCCGTCTTCTTTCGACTTCGCAGTGAGACGCAATCTGCCGTCAGCATCCCAGCCCAGTTGAAAAATCCTGCCGAGTTCCTGCACTGCCTGCCCCAGGTCTGCTGACCCGCTCAGGAAAAAATCTTTAAGATCACCCCTGCCCTCCAGGTTGAGAAACGAAGCCTTGAGCGCAAGGTTTTCGATATGTGGCTCCCTGTCTGTTATGCTGCCATCAAGATGCAGCGTAACAGGACTGTTCCAGGCAAAAAGCTGCCCTTCCTGTATGCCGGCAAGGTTTTCTACGACCATATCTGTGGTTACGTCAAGCTGCTGCTGATCCTTTTCCAGGTTGATGGTAAAATCCATAGCACCGTTTTGCAAACTGGTATCAGGCTGCACTTTGCACAGGTTGGGAAACCGACCAAAAAGTATGGGCAGCTCTACCCTCCCCTTACCCCTGGCCGTAAAACTCCGGCCTTCATAGCTGCCTGCCAGCGCAAGAGTGCCGAGATCAGAGGAGAGCTGCATGTCTGGAAACTGCCAGCTGTTCTCGCCATCACGTTTCATGTCAAGATCAAGAGTAACCTGTTTGAATCCGGGCTGGTCCTCGCCCAGAAAACCACCTGCCAACTCAACGTTTTGCAGCCTGTTTATGCCGTTTACCTGAATATTACGAATCCCGGCTGCCTTGATGAGCAGTTCAGAAGACAATTGAGCCGTTACCCCGGGAAAACTTTCCCTGTCCGGGAGCAGGGCGAGAAACGGTTCAACCTGTACATCCATGACATTGAGGTTGATCTCAGTGACAAGGGTATCAAACAGAGCTTCTTTTCGCGTAGGCAGGTTGATGAAACCGTTAGCGGTAACCGTCCCCTCTCCGTCAGCAGATTCCAGATCCAGTTCAAAGTGGACAGAGCCGGATGCAAGAGATGCGTTCAGAGAACCGTTACGGACAAAAATTTCAGCAGGTGCCTTGCTGAGGGCGAGTTTAACCTTGTTAACAAGCAGTTTGACAATCATCCTATCCCAGAATGGAACAGATTCTTTTCCCGGAGAGAGCTTTTCGATTGCCCCTGGACTGGAAACCGGAGGGGTATTATTCTTTGCAGTAACAGAAGATTGTTTGACAGCAGGGGGCAAACCGGGAAACACCAGAACAGGCTCTTCCACGCTGACAGTGCCCAGGTTCATCGGAGTTACAATCAGGGCGAGCAATCCCTGGCTGCTGCTCAGCCTGGGAATACCGACATGAACACCATGCTCTGGGTCATCATAAACAAGACCGTTGCACTGCAGCCCCTGTTGCCAGCCGATACGGCAACTGCCCACAGACAGAGCACCAGGGATTTGAGTGTTTAGCCGGCTGACCAGCAGATCCTGGATCCCGCCGGAAGACAAGATAACAGGAAGCAGGCCGATCACCACAATCAACAGCAGCACCACTCCTGCAAAAAACAGATTTCTTTTTTTCACCAAAAACACTCCATGGGTTGAAAAGCGAACCTGTCAAGCTGAAGAACAACAGCAAGACTCATGATGATGACTCTAACTGATCCAGGCGCAGCCGATCCCGGTTGTCAAAAAGTTTGCGGGTAAGCAGCCACATGGCACTCATAACCCCGAAGCCGGTGCCGGCGGCAATGAGGAACATGACCAGGATCTGGTACTTAACCGCGTCCATGGGTGACGATCCGCCCAGAATCTGGCCGGTCATCATACCGGGCAGACTGACCAGGCCGGCAGCGGCCATGGAGTTGATGATAGGGATCATACCCGAGCGCATGGCCTGGCGGCGTATCTCTGCCGTGGCCTCACTGCCGGTTTCACCAAGCAGCAACCGTTGTTCCACCAGCTGCCGCTGCTGCCACAGGGTTTCGGTCATTCGGTCCATGGAAAGTGAAATACCGTTCATGGTATTGCCCAGCAGCATTCCCAACAGGGGAATGGCATACTGGGGTGTGTACCAGGGATCATTGGCGATAATGACTGCCAGGGCGATAAAGGCCACGGAAAAGGAAGAGATAAACATGGAACCGGTGCCGAGCAGCCAGCCCTGGCTGCCGCGCAGACGACGATGCTGACGGGCCATGACCTCCCGACCGGCCACTGCCAGCATAACCATTGAGATTGCCACCACAAAGAGCAGGCTCGCATTGGCAAAGAGAATACGCAGGACCTGGCCGATGAGCAGGAGCTGGACCGTGGTGCGCAGGGCCGAGACCGCAAGCTGTTTTTCAAGTCCCAGTTTTAAACGGTGACTGAACAGCCCGAGTACAATCAGCAGGCAAGCGGCAATGCTGAGATCAAGTGGAGAAAGTGGTTTAACGCCCATGCTGCCCTCCTCGAACCTCTTGCAAGGTACCGTCACCTTCTATATAATACTGATCATCAGCCACCCTTTCAAGCTGCCGAGAATCGTGGCTGACCCAGAGGAGCGGTACCTGCTGCTGCCTGCAGTAGTCTACAAGCAGAGTTTCCGTACGCTCAATATTTTCCGCATCCAGGCTGGCCGTGGGCTCATCCAGGAGCAGTGCACGGGGCTTGTTCTGCAGCAGACGTACTATGGCCAGCCGCTGCTTTTCCCCTGTGGACAGCCGACTCACCTCCCAGTTCAGCACATCGGATTCAAAACCTAACTGCTGCAACGTTGCTTCAATAGCTTGCACAGGAACCTGAAAATGATCTCCTACCGCATCAAACCACCAAAAGCTTTCCGCAGGCAGCATGGCTACGGTTTTCCGCCATATGGGTGCCGGGACCTGTTCACGGGCCATATCACCCAGACGTACCTGTCCCTGGTTGGGGTCAAGATCGGCAATTGCGCGCAGCAACAAGGTCTTGCCGGCACCGGAAGCTCCCTGTAGACCTACAACCTGGCCCGGTACTATCCGGAATGTATAGGGTCCACGGTTCTGAAAAAAAAGACCTGATATCTGGAGATCGTTCATAATAAACGGCTTACAATTTACGTTTTTCGGTTTACGGTTGGCTGGACAGCAGATCAGCGAGAAAGGCGGCGGTGACTATGGATCCATTCTCTCTTTTTCCCCGGTCCAGAGGACGCCTGCATAATTCCGAGACCCTGTCCAGCCAGCTGCTGTCCCTGAATTGCTCCTCAGTGATCTCTATGGAAACCATCTCGCGATCGATGAATGCAGCCAGAGGAGCTGATTCACGAAACCGGGGGCGGCAGATATAACCAAAGGGAATACCTGCCTGATACACTTCGGCCAGGGTAGAGTACCCCACCTTGCCGATAACCGCGTCACAGGCAGCTACCAGGTCCGGATGGTAGATACCACTGTCCGGTGACAGCATCCGCAGATTTCCCTGTACAACCATTTCTCCTTCTGTTTGGCCGGGCAGGACAAAACACTGCTCCATTGCACCCATCCGGTCCAGGTCCATCTTCATTCCCGGCACGCCACCCATGGTTACCAGCACCAGAGTCTCCATGTCCGCTACCTGTAGCTTATTCCTGACAACCTGTCTTTCCAGTTGCCTCTGCCGGGCAATCGGGGCTGTCAGCAGGTCACAGTCAATCGCTGCACAAACCGGCTTTGCCTGCAGATGATAATCAACAGTTGCATACAGTTGCTGCAAATAACTGATATGATAATCGAACCCCGGCCACTGTTCAAGATACGAACTGTAAATCCAGTCCCAGGTAAAATTTTCCACCAGAACCGAAACAATGTTTGCTCTTTGTGCCGCTGCAATACCAAGGGGTGCAATATCACAGATCACCAGGCTGCAATCCTTAAACAGGGCAGCCACCCTGTCAACCAAAGACTGATCCAGTGGGTAAAACCGATCAAGCAGCTCAAGGGTCTGACCAGGATCCTCTTCCATGGAGTTGCGCTGAACAAGCCCGATATCGCAGTTGATGGGGTGCAGGGTATAGGGAGCGGTCAGTGACTCGGTAAAAAACCACTCAGGCACAGTAGTCACGATCTCAAAATGAACCGCAACTCGTGCCGACAATGCCTCCAGAACGGCACAGGCCCGGGCAGCATGCCCAAAGCCATGGGGAGTAATGCAGCAACCCACTCGTATTGGCATAATTTAAAAGGTGTTCAGGTGGAAGGTAAGAGGTTGAAGGAACTGATCCTCCGGTTGCCGGGCAACGTATAAGACCTTTTACCTGCCACCTTCTACCTCTAAACCTAAAATTACCGTAAACGTCGTTCCCTCCCCTTCCCGGCTCTTCACCGTTATGGAGCCGCCATGCTTTTCAATAATATTCCTGGAGATGGACAGGCCCAGACCGGTACCACGGTTTTTATCAGTAAAAAACGGCGTAAAGATCTGCTCCATTTTTTCTTCCGAAATACCGACACCGGTATCAGAGATCTCAATGGCCACTGTTTTACCATGGGGTAAGGGATAAGTCTTGATGGTTAGGGTGCCTCCCGACGCCATGGCATGGATGCCATTAAACACGATATTGAGCAGTACCTGGTACACCTGTTCTCCATCCATGGGGATTTCGGGCAACACCGGGCTGAGTTCCATCACAAAATCAATATTCTTGCTTGCAAACTCAGCTTCCATGAAACGGGCCAGACGTTCCACAAGGCTGTTCAAGGAACCGTACACCATTGTAGGCTCTTTGGGCCGGGCAAAATCAAGAAATTCCCGCACAATTCCATCCAGCCTATTGGTCTCTTCCACTATGATTCCAGCCAGTTGTTCATTTCCAGGTGCCACCTTACTGATCCGCTTGCCAAGTATTTCAGCCGTGGAACGGACAATCCCCAACGGATTCTTTATCTCATGCGAAACAGCGGCAACCATTTTGCCCAGTGAGGCAAGACGCTGGGACTCGTGGAGCTGTTCTTCAAGCCTGCGCCGTTCCTCGGCCCTGGCCTCCAGGATTCGGTTAGCCCGAATTACAATGCCACTCAACACCCCGAATAAAATAGACATTATGGTCAGCGACAGCAGCATGATTCTGTACTGCAGGGAAACAATGGCCCGCAAATCCTCGGACAAATCCTTGACCACCTCGATAACGCCCATGATCTCACCGGTACGGCCGCTTAAAGACCGTTCCTGGCGAAAAGGAACATACGTTTTCAGGGTGCAGAAGACAGGCGGAGCTCCGGGCAGCAGGTTGAGCAGGGAACCACTGGAGATCAGGATAGAACTGTTCTCACCATCCAAAGCCTTCTGGTATTCAATCCCGCCCACGTCACGTTTGCCGACCAGCTCCGACTCTGTTGAGTAAGAAATGATGTTTTCTTGAGAATCAAAGATAGTCACTGACTGAATATTCATACCGCGGGTGATATTACGGACAATGGTGTCAAGCCGTTCAAACTGGGTCGGATCGGACAAAGCAATGCGTCCATAGCGGACTACAGTGGGCAGTACAAACTGAAGAAAAACCTGCCGGTTGAGATTTTCGGCAAACATACGCGAATAGCTATCACTGCGATCAAGCATGACCTTTTTCGCATTGTTGGAGAGACTCCAGGTCAGGATCAGGGAGGCCAGCAGGATCACGGACAGGGAGGTATAGGAAAAGTATTTAACCAGGGCAAAGGACTGGTGACTGGTGTTGACTGAGCGACGCCGGTTTTTTTTCTTTAATTTCGTTAAATCAATTAATTTTGCGAAATCAGGAAACTGTAGCTTCATTGCATACTCCACAGCGACGGCAAACAGCAGTGTCACAGTCCAGTGTCGATCTGCCTGCCAGTGCCTTTTCCAGTTCCCTGTAGAGATAGCCCTCTGTTATGCCGTGATCAACCACATGCCAGCAGAACAGTTCATCGGCAGACCTCGGTCGGATGGCATATTTCCATGAGTTTAATCCATGTGCTTTCATTGCCTGTTTAAAGGAACGTTTGCCGGTACCGATGTCAAGTAAAACCGGAGCAATACGCCGGTCTGCCCGTGAAAAAACCGCCTGGGAGAGTACCCGTTCCGGTCGATCAACCTTGATGTGCAGGTTGGCTACTCTGGATAAATTCTTTTTCAGGTACTTGATTTTTTTCTTTAAACCCGAAACTGCAATATTGGAATCCCGCTGTCGACCAGCTGTTTTCGGGTCAAGTCCGCCAAAGGAGAGGTACTGAAAAGGCGTCCAGGGTTTGGGGACAAAACTATTCACAGACAGGATGATCTCGCAGACCCTTCCCTTCTTTTGACCTAAGGGCAGGATCTTGTCCCGAATCTTGTGAATAAGGTTGATGAGTTCATCGAGATCCTGCTCGGTCTCCGTGGGCAGTCCAATCATTATATAGAGCTTGAGCGTATAGATCCCAGCCTCCACCAGAGCGACGGCGGCAGCGAGTAGATCTTGTTCAGACAGTCCTTTATTGATTACCTGACGCAACCGCTGCGAACTGCCGTCCGGGGCAATGGCAACAGACTTCAGTCCTGAGCGGGACAGGAGTTCAAGCAGTTGATCGGAAATACGATCCGCACGCAACGAAGAAAAAGAAAGGGAGCAGGAGTTTTCCTGCAAATAACCGGCAATACGATCCAGGGTCTCACCATCCGACATCTCCATGCCAAGCAAACCCACGCGATCGACTCCTGCTGGTCGAGATTTAAGCCCTGCCAGAACAGCATCCCCGTCCCAAAGACGGGGTGGACGGTAAATAAAACCTGCGGCACAAAAGCGGCAGCCACGGCTGCATCCACGTCCCAACTCGGTCATATACATACCGAGTTCAGCATCCGGTGACAGCAGTTCGGAATGGGCAGCCTGATCAGTGTTCTCAAGGACTACCTTGCGTACCCTTGACGGCAGTCCGGCTGCGGCTGTAATCTTCTGAACCCGGCCATCACCATCATAATGAAAGTGATAGCCGCCAGGAACGTAACAGCCAGCTACAGTCGTACCAATGCGCTGCAGCAACTCCGCCCTGTCAGTAGAATTTGAAATTTCAGCAATCAGTTGCGCCAGGACGGGTTCCGCCTCTCCAATGACCATAAGATCGGCAAAAGAGGCCAGCGGTTCCGGATTCATAAAGACGCCTACTCCACCAAGTACGACCAGTGGTGATCCTGCAGCAATCGTGTTGTTTCGATTGACAGCATACGGCTCTACACCTCCTGCAGCCAACATCGCAACCAGGCGGGGAAAATCATGTTCAAAACTGATGGAACCAAAAACCAGAGGAAAATCAGACAGGGGGCGACTGGACTCAAGAGAGCGAAACGGTTCTGAATTTTGCGGATAAACAAACCGTTCGCAGACAATATGATCAAAATTATTCAGCAACCGATACAAGAGCTGAAAACCGAGATTTGAAACAGCAAGGGGATATGTATTGGGATAGAGAAGAGCCACCGGCAGGCGCCCTCTCCACTTTTTACGGACAGTACCTGTCTCTGATTCAAGCAGAGGATGCAAGAGAGAAATAGGGGACAGACCCCGTTTTTGTATTCATAAGGGCGCAGTAAAATAGTAAAATGGGGTCAGAATAAAATTAAATATAATATAATATCACGGGTAAGCCGAGAGGAGGATATTTAACTTTTACTCTGACCCCATTTTAGAGATTTCAATTCGCCTTTTTACGGATATAAGTCGGTTCATCCCATTCGTCCATCTCGTTCTGCTCGTCAAAAATGGGCGTGGGCATAGTACTTAACCCCTTGGGGACAGGGTTTTGCGGGGCAAAACTGACAGCACGATTTTCCTTGGGGCCTGCCGATTCATCAACTACCTGAAACGGCGTGCCGGCGGTCTCATCCTTAGAATGCCCAACTATATTAAGTTCAGAAATGGTCTCGGTTTCCTCGATACTGGAAATACCGGTGGCGATCACGGTCACCCGCAGTTCCTCACTCATGTTCTCGTCAAACAGGGCACCAATAATAATATTTGCATCCTCATGTGCCTTATCCTGGATCAGGGCTGAAGCCTCCATGAACTCACCCATGGTCAACGAACTGGTGGCGGAAATATTGATCAGGATTCCGCGGGCACCGTCAATGCCGACATCTTCAAGCAACTGGTTATCAATAGCCCGCTTGGCAGCTTCACTGGCACGGTTTTCACCTGCGGCAGAACCTGAACCCATGATTGCCGGGCCAACTTCCTTCATAACGGTTTTCAGATCAGCAAAGTCCACATTGATATGGCCGGGCAGATTGATAAGATCTGTAATGCCCTTCACAGCCTGCAACAGAACATCGTCTACCATCTGCATCATGTCCACCAGGGTGGAATTCTTCTGCATCAGGGTAAGCAAACGGTCATTGGGCACGGTAATGATGGTATCAGAATGTTTTTTCAGCTTTTCCCAGCCCGCTTCGGCATTGCGCATACGACGCTTGGCTTCAAAATAAAACGGTTTGGTCACAACGGCCACAGTCAGAACTCCGGCCTCCTTGCAGAGCTTGGCAATAACAGGTGCTGCTCCGGTGCCGGTCCCGCCGCCAAGTCCGGCTGTAACAAATACCATGTCGGCACCGTTGAGAGCATTGACCAGATCATCATAACTTTCCTGGGCTGCATCTTTACCTATTTCAGGATCAGCCCCTGCCCCCATACCCTTGGTAATGCCCGGACCTAACTGAATCCGGACATCAGCACGCGATTTTTCAAGGGCCTGCATATCGGTATTTGCTGCAATAAACTCTACACCTGCAAGCCGATTTTCCACCATGGTATTGATAGCATTACCGCCACCACCACCGACTCCGATAACCTTGATTGCAGCTACAGATTCTTCTTCTGCCATTCTAAACGGCATGGTTTTCCCCCTCAATTACTTTGATCCCTGGACGATTGCAAACTATACCATTAAACATACTTGGACTAAAGAAATATTCACTTAAAGCCTGTAAGAAAAAAACTGCTACTGAACTACTTTTATTCCACAGGCCCTGGAATCAGATGATGTTTTTCATAAACCCTTTCAACTTACTGACCACGCCTCTACTCTCTGTTGAGCTTGGGTGACGTCCCTCAGCCCCGTACAAAACCAATCCAACTCCAGTGGTGCAGCGGGGCGACTCGATATCTTCCAGCCTGCCGCCGACACCCTGGGGATAACCGAGGCGAACCGGCATATCGAAAACCTGCTCCGCCATATCAACAATATTGGCCAGCAACGCCGTACCGCCGGTAATCACCATCCCGGCATTAATCCGGTTACGATAACCTGAAGCACATATATTTTTATTCACCATCTGCAGAATTTCTTCCATGCGGGCTTCCAGGATTTCCACCATTACCCGCTGGGATACTTTACGAGCCTTACGGTCCCCTACGGTGGGCACCTCTATAATGTGGTTTTCTTTGATCATGGAGGAAACAGCCCCGCCGAATTTGTACTTCAACACCTCCGCTTCCTGAAGCGGAGTGCGCAATCCTACTGACAAATCACTGGTAAGGTTGTTGCCGCCCAGGGCCAGTTCCCAGGTATGCTTGATAGTGCCGTTGCAGAAAACAGCCAGGTCCGTGGTGCCGCCTCCGATATCAAGTAAGGCCACCCCAAGCTCCATCTCGTCACGCTCCAGCACGGTATGGGAAGAGGCAACCGATTCCAGCACAATCTCAGCAACATTCAACCCGGCCCGATTGCAACTGGTGACCAGGTTGTGAAGTGAGGTCACGTCCGCCGTCACGACATGGACGTTAGTTACCAACCGCACCCCGGTCATACCCAGGGGATTTTGAATACCGGTGTGGTCATCAACCATGTACTCTTGTGGCAGAACATGGATGATCTGCTGGTTATCTGATATTTTTACCGTCTGGGCCGCCTGGATAACCGCATCGATCTCTTTTTGCCGGATCTGCTGATTGTTGATGGCAATGATTCCGGGAGAATTAAAGCCCTTGATGTGGTTGCCTGCAATACCGACATACACGGTCTCGATATCACAGCCGGCCATATCAGAGGCACTGTCAATGGCTTTGCGGATGGCCTTGACCGTTGACTCGATATTAACAACCACTCCCTTTTTCATGCCCGAAGATGCTGCCGTACCCACTCCGATAACATCTACCCTGTCGTCATCAAACACCTCGGCGATGACGACACAGATTTTGGTAGTGCCGATGTCGAGACCGACTACCAGCTCACCGGACTCACGTGTCTCTTCTATTTCCAGTTCTTCCATTGTACTCACCAACTATGACTCCAGCTTGGCCACAAGAATGCGGCCTTCCTGATAATCCATGCGTATTTCTTTAATTTCCTGAATTTTTTTCTTGCGGTATAACCGCTCAAGTAACTTCACCAGCTGGTAATACCTGGTGTTGATAGTATCATACCCCATGTAGATGGGAAAGGGTTGATCAACCAGATAGACAACAAGACCTTTTTCCGGGCTCACATTTACTTCGGAAATGGTCTGCAGCGGTACTATAGGATTACCCTTGTCAGCCAGGCGCAGAAATTGAAACGCCTGGGCAACCAATCCCTTGTCACCAATCATAGTACCCGTCAACTCTCCTGTTGACTGTACACCTGTAATAACCGGAAAATCCAAATCATGGGAATCATCAACCGGCGCAAATACCTTGCCCTGATGATCAACATAGTACAGGTTCTGCCCCGCTTCTTTCTCAATATTGATTATGGCCAGAGGCCGGTGTTCATACACACTGACCTTTAAAGTAGAAGGCCAGGATCGTACAATATCCACCCGGTCTATCCAGGCATGACGGCTGATACGTTCTTCGGCAAGGCCAACATCAAAGTTGAGCAGATTTACCCCCTGTTCAATGGAGCCCATATCCAGTATCTGCGCCTGCCCGATCATGCGATTTCCCTGAATGGAGACTGTTGTCAGCCTGAAGATATCGGAGCGTTCCAGGGCCTGGTAGCAAAACCAGCCTCCGACAGAGAGTGTGGCTGCAAGCAGCAAATAAAGAGCACCTGTTCTGGAGAATTTCCGGAACCGATGCTTCTGTTGGTGATCGATAACCGCTGCCTGCTGCGTAACACCTCGATTCAGGCCCGGCCTCTGCAGCTTTCCGGCAACAGTCGACCGAAAGCGACTGAGCAGATTAGAGCGCCCTGCTCCCGGCTGCCTGTATTTTGGTTTGTATCCGGCCAAATTGTTAATCCTTAAAAAATCTGTACTTCCGGTTCCAGCCTGACGCCGAATTGTTGAAAAACAACATCCTGTACCTGTTGCATAAGGGCTACAATATCTGCAGCTGTTGCCCGGCCAGTGTTAACGATAAAGTTGGCATGAACATTTGATACCATTGCCTTGCCGCAGCTAACCCCCTTCAAACCGGCAGCTTCAATCAACCGGCCTGCAGAATCACCTGGCGGATTTTTAAAAAATGATCCTGCCGATGCCACCCCGGTCGGCTGTTTGCCACGCCTGCGCTCGAGGTACTGCTCACACCGCAAACGTATCTGCTCTTCCCGTCCGGGATGTAGTGCAAAAGTTACCGAACTGATAATCCAGTTGTCAAGTTCACCCTCTTTCAAGGCAAGCTTTCGGTATGACAGCTTTAATTCCGACACCGGAACCACTACCAGGTGACCGCTGTAATCGACTAGTTCAATTGCCTGCAACCGCTCACCTATCTCATGCCCCCAGGCACCACCATTCATCCACACCGCCCCGCCGACAGAACCCGGAATACCGACCATAAACTCTAACCCTGTCAGGCCGTGCCTGGTACACCAGGACACAAGGAGTGACATGGAACAACCTGCTCCGGCTTTGATAACAACCGGATTTCCTGATTTGTTCTCTTCATCCAGGCGGGTCACAGAGTTCAACTCGCCCTGCAGCCGGATAATAACCCCGCTATACCCCTGCTCGGAGACAAGGACATTGGACCCCCTGCCGATCACCCGGCAGTTGATCTGCAGCTCTTCAAGCCGGCGCAGAAGGTTGCACAGTTCATCCAGGTCCTGGACATCAACCAGGGCATCGGCCCTGCCGCCTGCACGCAGAGTGGAATAGGCGGCCATGTCCACATTCCACAGAACACTGTCCGACCACCCGGATGCAAGTCCGTCACGCTGCTTCTGATTCATGCCCTAACCTAGATAAACTGGAAAATACGAAATTAGAAGCACGAAATTCGAAACAATCTCGAATAACAAAAAAACAAACGTTCAAAACAGGTTCAAATCATCCAGCCTCAGTGTCGTCCCTGTTTCTGTCATTAAACCATTCAAGTTTAGAATTTGTTTCGGATTTCGATATTCGGATTTCGATTTTATTTTCAGCCATAAAAAACACGGAAATAAAACCTAAGAAACTAACATTTATATTATTTCAGCAAATCAAGCAGCTGTTCACCAACCCGGACAATATTACCGGCGCCAAGCGTCAACACAAGATCACCTTCCCGGATCCGTTCCAGCAGATAATCAGGAAGGGTTGCCAGATCTGAATGATAATATGCTCTGCGCTGGCCATGCTGCTTTATGGCTTCCAGCAGAGTTTCACTGTTAACGCCTTCAATGGGCTTTTCACCGGCAGCATAAATATCTGTTAAAATCAGTACATCTGCCCGGTGAAAGGCTGTTGTAAACTCTTCAAACAGTCCCCTGGTCCTGGTATATCGGTGGGGCTGAAAAGCCACAACCAACCGACGATCCGGCCAGCCGTCCCGCACCGCATCCAGGGTAGCCCGGATCTCGGTGGGATGATGGCCGTAATCATCTACAACCAGTATGCCCTGCCTGTCTCCCTTGACCTGCAACCGCCTCTGCACTCCCTCAAAACCGGCCAGGGCTTCGGCAATCACTGCAAACTTAATCTCCAACTCCAGGGCAACGGCTATTGCCGCCAACGAATTATATATTGTATGACGGCCCGGACTGTTGCGCCTGATACGGCCCAGTTCCCTGCCGCGGTAATGGACAGTGAACTCACTGCGGCGGCCCTGGACGCTGATCTTTGTCGCATACAGGTCAGCCTGTTCGGTTAGCCCGTAGGTAATTATTCGGCACTGGATCTCTGGAATCAGAGCACTAATGTTGTCATCATCAAGACAGAGAATGGCGGCCCCGTAAAATGGAATCTTCCCTATAAACTCAAGAAAGGTCTCCTTGATATGATCCAGGTCCCGGTAATAATCCAGATGTTCCAGATCAATATTTGTAACCACCTCAATAACCGGGGAGAGCTTGAGAAAGGAACCATCACTCTCATCGGCCTCAGCCACCAGGAATTCCCCTTCTCCCAGGCGGGCATTACTGCCGCCCAGATGATCCACTTTACCACCCACCACCACGGTTGGATCAAATCCGGCCTCGGCAAGAATTGCAGCCACAAGAGAGGTAGTAGAAGTTTTGCCATGGCTGCCGGCAATGGCAATCCCGTATTTCTTCAAGCGCATGAGCTCAGCCAGCATTTCTGCCCGCTGAATAACCGGGATGTGTTCTTCCCTGGCAGCCAGAATATCCGGATTGTCGTCTCCAATAGCTGAGGAGGCCACCACCACGTCGGCATCGGCAACGCCGGCGGCCTGATGTCCCTGGTAAACAGTACCCCCAAGGCTTTCCAGGCGATGGGTAATATCAGAGATTTGCAGGTCTGACCCGCTTACCGTATATCCGAGGGTAAGCAGTAATTCTGCAATTCCCGACATACCGATACCACCGATACCAACAAAGTGGATGTGTTTGGTTTTGTTATACACTTTTTCTACTTTTCAACTCATGCCTCTTTTTGGTGCACATTACGCACTGTTCACTCCAACAAGCTTCAAGCAATCATCTAAAATTATACGCGTGGCATCCGGTCTGCCCATTTTTTTCATTTGAGCTGCCATACTATGCAACTCATCCGGACTCTGCAACAGTTCTGTTATGGCCGAGGCAAGCAATTTCGCATCCAGTTCAGCCTCTCTGTACAGACGGGCCCCTCCCCCATTCACATAAAAGCTGCCGTTTTTTCCCTGATGATCATCCGCTGCATATGGATAGGGGATAAGTAGAGCCGGCAAACCCATGACAGACAACTCTGCCAGGGTCGTTGCACCTGCCCGGGCAACAACAAGATCAGCCTTTTTATACAACGATGCCATGTCTTTAAAAAAAGGAGCGACCTCAGCCTCCATGCCTGCTGCCCCATACCCGCCCCTGACACGATCCTCGTCGGCAATGCCTGTCTGGTGAACAAAATGTACAGCCAAGTCGCTTTCCTCCTGGATAAGCGCAATAGCTTCCAGCATAAGCATATTGATCCTGTGTGCCCCCAGACTGCCACCCAGGACAAGAAGGGTAAATTCGTCCCTGTTTGTCTCTTGTTTCTCCCCGGCTGCAGCCAGGATTTCATCCCGAACCGGATTGCCGGCAACGATAGTTTTTTGCGCCGGAAATGGATAATCACCTGGTATGGAAACAAAAACCCTGTCCACAAAGCGAGAAATCATTCTGTTGGCCAAACCGGCCACTGAATTCTGCTCATGAATGCAGGTCGGAATGGACCGCTGTTTTGCTGCCAGCAGTACGGGTCCGGTTACATAACCGCCCACACCAAACACCAGGTCCGGTCCAAATTTTTTGATTATCCTTCTTGCCTCAAGTACTGCACCCGGCAAGCCGGCCAGGCTTTTGAGACGATGGGTCAGCCCCATTCCTTTCAGCCCCATGCAGGAGATGGATTCAAGCTGGAAATCAAACTCTGCCAGTGTTTCCCGGTCCAGCTTTCTCCTGGTGCCGATGAACATGACCTCGCAGTCTGCAATCCTCTGCTGGATACCGGTTGCCAATGCAATGCCGGGAAAAAGATGGCCTCCCGTACCGCCTCCGGTAATTAAAATGCGCATACGTCTGCTATGCCATGGTCCGATACACCCTGAACGACCGGGGGACCTGCTGAATTTCTTCTATTGAAAATCCGGCTGAGATTTTCCATTTCATCATCAAAACATGCTGGACAATAACCATGGGTAAACTGCTCCATAGCTGACGTGACACAATCAGTAATCCAATCCCCATCCTGCTCCACCTTACTACAGACACAACAAACTTTCGTCATCTCATTTTCCTTCAATCCGGTTACGAAGCTCCTGCACACATTGTGTGAACACAAGGCCGCGCTGTTCATAGTTGTCAAACATATCAAAACTGGCACAGGCAGGAGCCAGCAGCACAGTGTCACCTTTCCCGGCTGCTGCAAAGGCCAGGGCAACAGCATTGTTCATGGTATCTGCAATTTCAATCTCTGCCGTCCCGGCCAATGACCGGGTGAAATCTGCTCCGGACTCTCCGATGAGTACCAGGTGTTTGACATGTTCCTGAACAGCAGGACGCAGTGTGGAGAAATCGCTCCCCTTGTCCCTGCCGCCCGCAATCAGCACCACATCATTTTTAAAACCAGCCAGTGCCGCAACCACGGCCCCCACATTGGTTGCCTTGGAATCATTGATAAAAAAAACACCTCGTATTTCACCTGCCGGTGTCATCCTGTGTTCAGGAGGCTCATAATCTGCAAGTCCCTTCCTGATACCCTCCGGGCTGCAACCAAAACTCCTTGCCGCAAGCACTGCGGCGGCGGCATTATACCGATTTACCCCGGAACAAAGCCGGGTAGCGGCCAATTGGTACTCCTCCCTCTCTCCTTCAGCACCAAATCCCGGTTCAAGCTGGACCGATTGCTCACACACCATGGCCCTGCAGCCTGGGCCTGTGCCAAAGCTAACAATAGTTGCTGCTGTGTTCAGCGGTTCAGCCATAATCAGAGGATCATCAGCACCGATAATGGCAATATCAGTCGACACCTGGTAAGCAAACAGCATTCGCTTGGCCTCTGCATAAGCCTCCATGCTGCCGTGGCGGTCCAGATGATCCGGTGACAGATTGAGCAGCAGGCCGATATCCGGCCTGAAGGTCCCTGCCGACTCCAGCTGAAAACTCGATACTTCCATGACCATAATTTCAGTATCACCGGGATCAAGCAGGTATTCCAGCACCGGGGTACCAATATTACCTCCCACAAATACCTTTTTACCTGCCGCCCGCAGCAGGTGTCCGATCAGGCTTGTTACCGTGGTCTTACCGTTGGAGCCGGTCACGGCTATCACCGGCACCCCGATACGGTCTGCGGCCAGTCCAAACTCGCCCAGGATCGGGATACCACGACCGCGGGCAGCTGCCAGGACAGGCAGATCCGCAGGCACGCCCGGACTGACAAGAATCAAGTCGGCATCAGTAACAAAATCCTCGGTGTGACCACCGGTCTCAAATTCTACCCCATACTGCTGGAGTAAAGACAGCTCATCTATGCTAAGTTGTCCTTGATTTCGATATTCCGAGACCTTCACCTCAAGCCCCTGATGGTGCAGGTACCGGACTGCAGCCATTCCTGACTTGCCGAGACCAACAACAACAGCCTTCATGCCACCAGTCAACCGCATTGGCAACTCATCTAAGTTTCAGGGTTGCCAAGGCTACCAGGCCCAGGATAATGGAAACGATCCAGAACCTGATCACTACCTTGGGCTCAGCCCAGCCCTTTTTCTCAAAATGATGATGAAAGGGTGCCATCAAAAAAATACGTTTTCCCCCCGTCATTTTAAAATAGCCGACCTGAAGTATGACCGACAGCACCTCCATGACAAAAACCCCGCCCGCAATGGCGAGCAGAAACTCCTGCTTGATGATAATCGAGACCGCTCCCAGGGCACCGCCCAGGGCAAGGGAGCCCACATCACCCATAAAAATCTGGGCCGGATAGGCGTTAAACCAGAGAAATCCGAGACAGGCCCCAATTATAGTTCCGCAGAACACAGCCACCTCTCCGGCTCCCTGGACAGGAGGAATCTGTAGATAATTTGCCACGATCACATTACCTGCTGCATAGGAAAAGATCAGGTAGACCGCACTGGTAATCATCACGGGACCGGCAGCCAACCCATCCAGGCCGTCGGTCAGATTGACGGCATTAGAGGCACCGACAATCACAGCCACGGCAAAGGGGATATACCACCAACCAAGATCAGGCTGAAACCCTTTGATAAAAGGCAGACTCAGGGTACCGTCATAGACCGGGTGCAGGATCAAATACAGGCCAACCATTGAGGCCCCTGTTACCTGCAGGCCAAGTTTCCCCCGGGCCGACAACCCTTTTGCATCACCCTTCTTTATCTTTTTCCAGTCATCAACAGAACCGATCATGCCGTAAAATAAGGTGATACCCAAACACACCCAAACCAGTCCGTTAGTCAAATCGGCCCATAACAGGGTAGACAGTGAGACAGCGGCAAGAATCAACATTCCTCCCATGGTAGGAACACCTTTCTTGCTAAAATGGGTCTCCGGCCCATCAGAACGAATAACCTGGCCGATCTGTTGTTTTTTCAGCCAGCGGATGAACATGGGGCCCAACAGGATCAAGATTAAAAAAGCGGTCACAGCGCCGCCGATAGAGCGAAAGGTAATGTAACGAAATACATTAAGACCGCTGAACTGACCATGGAGAGGATAGAGCAGGTGATAGAGCATTTTATTGTTTTCCCCTCTCCTTAATCCCGGTTGCGAACCGGCGTTCAAGCTCCTGCAACACCTCTTCCATACGCATTCCACGTGATCCCTTGACCAACAGCCAATCGTCCTTTGTCACCCTGCCCTGGAGCATCTCGTTGTAGATCCAGTCGGCAATTTCCAGCGTACTTGCAAAAGCAAGCGCCTTTTCCTCGGACATTCCAACGCTGCATGCTCCACTGACAACATGGCCTGCAAAAGATCCGGTTACCGCCAGCTGATCATATCCAAGTCCAGCTACCAGTCTACCCACTTCGGTATGAGCCCTCTTCGCATCATGACCAAGCTCCAGCATGTCACCCAACAGGGCAAACCGCCTGCACTTATTACCTGATGTACCAAAACTGCTCACGGTCTGCAGTGCTGCGGCCATGGAGGCAGGATTTGCGTTATAACAATCATTAAGGACTTTTACTCCACCCGGCAGAGTCATGAACTGCATCCGCTTGTCCGTGCTTTGGTAACAGGTCAAGGCTGAAACAATGGTTTCAGGGCTGATACCCGCAGCAAAGGCTATGGCAGCTGCTGCCGTACAGTTGCTCACGTTATGCACGCCGGGAGCCGGCACGGTGATTCGCTCTTTCCAGTCATTTATGTGGAGAGTGAAGCGCATACCATGCTCTCCACAGTGTTTGATACGAGTTGCCTTGACACCTGGTTTATAACGGCGACCGGCAGGAGTGATCGCAAACCCGATAACGCTGCCTGAATTTCTCGGCAGCCGGCGCACATACGAATCGTCATAGTTGACTACGGCAACAGTGTCCCTCCGCATACCTGCAAAAAGCTCACCCTTGGCCAGGGCAACTCCTTCTATGCTGCCAAGACCTTCCAAATGAGCTGCCTGGATATTGGTAATACAGCCGACATCCGGATCCGCAATTTCCACCAGACGTTCAATTTCGCCGGGATGGTTCATACCCATCTCCAGAATAGCCATCCTGTGCCCGGCCTTTACCGGCAGCAGGGACAGGGGAAGACCGATCAGGTTGTTAAAATTGCCCATGGTCTTCAGAAGAGGATCAATACCGGTATTCTTCGTATCAGTATCAGTATCAGTATCAGTATCAACCTGCAGATGTCTGCTAAAAATTGCTGCTGTCATTTCCTTGACCGTTGTCTTACCGGAACTTCCTGTTATAGCTGCAACTTTTAGATTCCGGTGCAACAACCTGCGACGATAACCGGCCAGATCTCCCAGCGCCTGCAGGGTATCGGATACCCGGATTGCTAAAACGGTTGCGGGCAGATCTTGTACTTCACGGTCAATGATAACAGCTGCTGCCCCTGACTTAACAGCAGTCAATACATAGTCATGGCCGTCAAAATTATCCCCGGCCAAAGCTATAAAAATATCACCGCCTGCCAGCTTCCTGGTATCGGTGGAAACGGTACCCAGTAAACATTGGAGGCTGCCGCTGGAAATCCTGCCGTGCGTTGCCTTGAGCAGATGGTTGCTATTCCAGCGCAGTAATCCGTTTAAGGCACAGATCCGGTCATCGAAAAAAATCCGCTCATCAGCCAATATCTGATAATCCTCGTGCCCCTTACCGGCAATCAGGACAATGTCTTTCGGCCCTGCCATGCTGCAGCCGGTATGAATTGCTTTTGTCCGGTCTGTAATACAGGAAAATATTTTTTCCCCCTTTCCCTTACCAGTAAACAGATCAGCTGCAGATATCTCTTCAATACCTGCCGATTGGAGTCCCGCTGCAACTTCTCTGACAATGGTCGCGGGATCTTCAGACCTGGGATTATCCGAGGTTACAATAGACACATCAGCCAATTCGGCCGCCACCTCACCCATCAGGGGCCGCTTGCCCCTGTCCCGATCACCACCACAGCCGAAAACAGAGATAACTCGAGCCAAAGCCAGAGTTTTCAGAGTCTGTAACACATTTCTCAGCGCATCCGGGGTGTGGGCATAATCGACAAATACGGCTGGCTGGTCCCCATCTTCAGCCCCGGGAAGCTGCACTCGCTCTAACCTGCCAGGAACTTGATTCACCTTATGCAGACCCTCAAAAATCTGTTCCGGTTTCATTGCCAGACCAACACCGACTCCTGCGGAAGCAAGGAAATTGAGAACGTTGAAACGTCCGGTCAGCCCGGAGGTAAAACTAAAATCTTTAGCGGCCAGGCCAAACCTGCAGGAAAAACCGTTGATATCCTCCTTAAGGAGGTCAGCATATACTGTACGGTTCCGGTCAAATCCACAGGTCAGGACTTTAAGGTGATTGGTATCTTCTGTGAGCTCCGTGCGCAATCGCAATCCCCAGTTTACGTCCTGATCGCCCTGGTCTATGACAATTACAGCCGTGCTCTTTTTTTTGAGAAATCTCGTAAACAACCTCTTTTTGGCTGCATAATATTCATCCATGCTGCTATGAAAATCCAGGTGATCTCTGCTCAGGTTTGTAAAAACCCCAAGATCAAAGAGAATTCCCTGCAACCGCTGCTGCACCAGGGCGTGGGACGAGGTTTCCATGATTACATGAGTGACTCCCTGGTCCAGCATTGTCCGAAGCAACTGCTGCAGGAGTACCGGATCAGGAGTGGTCAATGGTGCTTTTTCAACAATCAGCTTTCCGGAACTGTCCGGGTAACGGTAATTGACCGTACCGATAACCCCGACCCGGCAGCCGCTGTTGAGCAGCATCTGTTCAATCATCCATGAGACAGTTGTCTTGCCGTTGGTTCCGGTCAAGCCGATCATTGTCATGGAACGGGCCGGAAATCCATGATAAGCAGCAGATAAGATCCCTAACGCCCTGTGGCTGTCATTAACCCTGACAACCACCACTCCCGGCAGCAAACCAGGATCGTCTTCAACGACAATGCATACACATCCCTGCGCCACGGCCCGGGGGAGAAAATCATGACCATTAACTACGCTTCCCTTAAGGGCAACGAACAGACTACCGGATTGCACCTGTCTGGAGTCACTGGTAATGGAGGTGATTTCAACTCCCTGGTCGCAACACATCGTTTTTGCTTCCAGCTCGGCAGGTAAGGATTGTAGCAGCTGGTTGAGATCGACCACGGCAAATCCTCAGATCCGAGACCCAAGAGTCAGTTCACAAACTCCTGATTGAGTTACAGGCTCACCTGGAGCCGGGTTCTGTGCTACAATACGACCGCTCCCCTTGATGCTCACCTTGAGGTGATAGGGACTAATCCGTTGCAGCCCTTTACGCAGGCTCAATCCGGTGACTTCCGGCATTGTCGTATCAACCTGCACGAATCCCTTTTTTTGTTCCGGCAGCTCAAGCCGTCTACTGATGAGAAAACGCCGATAATTTTCCTCACTTTTTATTCCAGGATGTTCTGCGACACTATCAGAGGCGCTGTAAGTGGCAAGAACAGGCAGCAGTCTTTGACCAAGTGCTGCCAAATCTTCCTTTCGTTTTTTTCCCCTGTACGCATCAGGCGGCAGAGGATACAGGGACCCGTACTCCACTGCCATCAATAGAAAAACTTTTGGAATGTCCCTGGGAATTGCGGCAACCACTATTTCCTGGAGCTGATAATGGGTCAACCCATTACGTTCTGATATGCCTGTTTCCCTGTTAGTAAACAAGAAACCCTCTTTACGACTGTAAGGGGGCTGAAATAACAACTCCCTGCGCAGGTGGATGCCGGCTGCAGGCTCTATAACCCGCTGCTGCAGGATTGAAGCATCCTCACGTTCATAGAATCGGTCCCTTGAGTGATTATAAAGGGATTGAAGAAAATACGGAGTCATTCTGCTGCCGCCGTTCATAAGGCTTGCCAGGCCAACGCCCAGTTGAGCACCGCTCAGCTTCCGAAAATTGTCATTTTCCTCAATATTCGAATCTGCCCCTTTTCTTCCGGAGGGAAGCAGAGACCGCACAGGCTGCTGGAACCCGAACAACCTCCAGTACCCGTCTATTTTCTCCTCAGCCAACCCGTAATCAGGCGCCCTGACGGTTACAGGCAGAATTTCTCCATTAAGACCTCCATCATAAATGGCAGCCGCCGTTTTCAACAGGGGCCTGACCAGTTCACGGTTAAACTCTGGTGTAAAAACCAACCCCTGCAATTTTTGTTTATCAGCCTGCCAGAAATAATTTGGATCATAACCCGGCTGACTCACCATAGCCAAAACCCTGCCGCTGCCTGGTTCCAGCACCAGGGCCATGCCCCTGGCTGCCCCATTTATTTTTCTATAGTTCTGCAATTGTTGCTCGACCTTTTTCTGCAGATCCATATCAATGGTTAAGATGACATCCATGGTCGTGCGATCAAGAAGTTCGAAGTCATCAATCTTTACTTCCGGCACATTGAATCCCTGGTACTGTCCGGGCTGCAGTGCGCTGTCATACAATGCCTCGACCCCTGTCAACCCTATGCTGTTGTCAGCAAATCCAAGCAGATACGCAGCAGCTGCATGGGCAGGGTAAAAACGATCTTCCCGTACCTTACATTGAACGCCTTTGAGATTCAGTGCTTCAATATCAGCTGCCTGCTGTTCGTCAAGGTCATTGGCAATTTCGATAACCGGCTGGACTTTTTTAAACCGATCTGCAAGAATATCCTTATCCATGCCCAGAATCCGGGCCAGGTTTTCCGCTGCACTATAGCGGTCAGAGAGTTCTGTGGGATGGATATACAAGGTAAACAACTGGTAGGAAACCGATAATTCGTTAAAATTACGGTCATAGACCGTTCCTCGCAAAATTGCCTTTGTCGGGCGGGAATTCTGGTCAGTATCTGAAATTTTGCCGGCAGCCAGCTGGATAATCCTGCTGATATCCTGGAGGGAGAGGGATAGCCGGTGCAGAGTTCCACCAGCGGCTACCAGCAAAATGACAAGCACTCCGACAAAAAGCAGTCGCTTCCTCCTGCGTTTTTTTTGCCTGACTGCCTTGATCATCAGCTATTACAGACGATGCTGTTGTCCTTTTTCAGGACGGTAAAGCTGCAAACGCGCTGCAGCAACAGCTTCTACATTATTTGCCGACATCAAACGAGCTCTTGCTGCCAGTAAACTTATATTTTCACTGCCCACATTCCTGCGAACAGCCTGCAACTGGTCAAGGGTCGCACTGTTACTTTCAATCCGCCAGTGAAGAAACTGGCTCATTGTAAAAACAATGGTAATAGCCGCCAGGAGAATCATAACCATGGGTCGAACCAAATTGTCCGAGAAAACCTCTTCTCTGCCGGATGCGACTCGCTGGCGAATGCCTATATTTGCAACAGGTGCGCGAAATGTCCGGATATTCTGCATCATGATGATCTCCTCCCCCTGGTAACACTGTCTGACGGCAGCTTTTTATATCTTTTCCGGTAACTGTTCTCCGGGGGGCAACCAATTTGGCTAACCCTCTGACTTGTAAGAGTTTAGGCTCTTACCTTTTCCGCGACCCGCAACTTTGCGCTACGCGACCTCGGATTACTTCTCATCTCAATCGCTGTCGGCCCTACCGGCTTCCTGGTCAGCACCTTGTAGGCCGGGTTGTTGACAAAGGCCTGTTTCACGATCCTATCTTCAAGGGAGTGAAAGGTAATGATGCAGATCTTTGCCCCCGGCGCCAGCATCCCGGGAGCATCGATCAACAGCGTTACCAGGTTGTCAAGCTCCCGGTTGACTGCTATTCGCAGGGCTTGGAACACCCTGGTAGCCACATGGATCTTTTTCGGGTGATACTTGGCTGGTATCGCCCGCCTGACTATTTCTGCCAATTGCCGGGTCGTCCTCACCGGGGACTGTAACCTGGCTTCTACGATAAACTTTGCAATCCTGCGGGCCTGACGGTCTTCACCATAGTTATAGAAAATGTCGGCCAGCTCATCTTTTTTCAATCTGTTGACCAGTTGTTCTGCCGTAACCTGCCGCCTGCTGTCCATTCTCATGTCAAGCGGTGCATCGGCCCTAAAACTGAATCCCCGCTCCGGGCTATCCAACTGCAGCGACGAAACGCCGAGATCGATAAGAATCCCGTCAACCTGTTGAACACCAAGCTCACGGCACTGCGCCGGTAGATCAGCATACGAAGCATGAACCAGCTGAAATCTATCCCCAAATCCGGCAAGCCGCTGGGCAGCCAGCCGGGCTGCCTGCTCATCCCATTCAAAACCGAGGACCCTTCCTGCGGGTGCTGATTGGCTCAGGATCAGGCTCGCGTGCCCGCCCAGCCCAAGGGTGCCGTCTACATAAAGCTTTGCAGACATGGGGTCGAGCCATTCCATTACCTCACTGGCAAGAACCGGAATGTGAAGCTCGCTGCTCATGACAACGAAACTTAGAGGATCCCCAGTGCAGAAAGCCCATCTTTGAAACTGCTGAAATCTTCACGGGTACGCCTGACCTCGTTCTGCCATGCGGTCTTGTCCCAGATCTCGAAATGATGCAGCATGCCGTTTAAGACAACTTCCTTGCTGATGCCAAATTCACTGCGAAGCGAACCGGGCAGCAAAATACGTCCCTGTTTATCCAGAGAACACTCGGTCACACCGGAAATAACATAGCGGACAAAATCACTGAATCCCGACTGCTTCCGACCTTCGTTTATGAGTTGATCTTCCAGGATTTCCCACTCGGAAACAGGGTAGGCTTTCAGACTTTTCTGCCAGTTGGTGACGATCAACGACTCGCTGTACACCTCACGCAAAACTTCCCGGAATCTGCTCGGAATATTGAGCCGCCCCTTGTTGTCAAGGGTATGCTCCGAGCGACTGCGAAAACGTAGCTTTGAGGTTTTTTTCTTCACCTTTTCTCCGTCTTGCGCCCCTGTTACATACCCGAAGCGCCCCTTTGCACCACTTTACTCCACCTATATATCTTTTTACATCATATCATTCCTAAAGGTCAAGTATAATAAGACAGAATATCAAGAAGTTGGGCAGGAACTACCCAACCAGCAGGAAACACCACATACGGTATGCCTGAACAATAAAGATACTACCTGTGGTGCATAGGCCAGAAAAAACAGGCTGGGACATGTAGTTCAACTGCAGAGGCATGACAGAGAACTCATTGTTCTTACTGGAGAAAAAACTTTCCTGTAAAATTAAAAAAATAATCAATTAAACACAAACAAAGAAAGGTGGGTGGTGGTGGGGCAAAAAGCGGGAGAACGGGAAAGTGAGGTTAACTTATTAATATTTGCAAATGAATTGATACATATAACGTAACTGTGCAGGAGTACCCCATCTCTGCACGGTCAGACTGAGTCACATAGATATTAGATATTCCGAGGATAAAATCTTGAGCATAACGCAGAAATTGAGCGAAAATACAATTTTTCAAGGGTGCCTTAACTCTTAAACTCATCGAGCAATCTGCTGAAGTCCTCCTTACTGCCAAAGGTATGCTCGGATGCGGGAAATTCATTGCTGTCGATTTCCCCGGTAAAGGTCTGCACCGCATTTTTAATATCCGGTGCCAGATTCATGTATTGTTTGACAAAACCAGGGGTAAATTTTTCAAAAAGGCCAAGCATATCATTGGTTACCAGCACCTGGCCGTCGCAGCCCGCACCGGCACCGATACCGATAGTGGGGACCGTCACCACTTCTGTAATAATCTCTGCCAGCGGTCCCGGCACACACTCAAGAACTATTGCAAAGGCACCGGCCGTCTCCAGTGCCAAGGCATCGGCAACCAGTTTACGGGCAGCAGACATATCTTTGCCCTGCACCTTAAAACCACCGAGCTGTCCTGCCGTTTGCGGAGTTAAGCCGAGATGACCCATGACCGGTACACCAGCCCGCACCAGTCCACGCACTCCGTCGCATACCTCTTCACCGCCTTCCAGCTTGATGCAGTCGCAGCCTGCTTCTTTTAAAAAACGAACACCATTGGCCACGGTCTGTTCAATAGAGACCTGGTAGGAACCAAAGGGCATATCGCCAATCACCAGGGAGCGTTCCGTACCCCGGCTTACAGCAGCGGCATGGTGCAGCATCTGTTCCATGGTCACCGGCACAGTGGAATCATAACCCAGGACAACCATGCCCAGTGAATCACCCACCAGCAGGGCATCAACTTTCGCCTCATCGAGCAGACGGGCCATGGAGGCGTCATAGGCGGTGAGCATGGATATCTTGTGATCACCACCCTTCATCTCACGAAAATCTTTGACTGTTATCTTTGTTACCATTCTCAGTTACCTTAGGGCCTGTTAAGAAATAAGTGTCACACCTATGCATCTCTGCTTCAGGTCATATTTGTACGATTTTCAATTACAAAATCCTCAACGTAGCCATGCTACGCCTCCGGTTTTGTGCAATCAAATCGTACAAATCTAACCCAAATCAGAGCGCCTAAATGCAACACTTATTTCTTAACAGGCCCTTAGCTATACAAAAAATTGAATAACCATAGGGTACACTGAGAACAGAGAGAAAAACAAGCTGTTCACCTGTGTACTCCGTGTACGATAAATAGTGTTCTGTTTTTGTTTGCGTTAACTGCGCTGCTCCTGAATTACAAATGTATTTCGTTATTCACTCCAGCAAGCAGCCAGTTTTTGTACCTGTCGGAGATCACCGACCAACTGTATGGCTCCGTCATGTGCTCTGCCTCAACCGCAGAAAGGAAATCATCCCTATCCCTGGATAACAACTTTTGCAGGTGCTTTTTAAAACCATTTTCAGGGTAGCGATACTTGCCGGCAAATAACTCTTTATACGATAACCGATCCGGTACCAGGGGTCTGCATCCTGCCCGCACCCCTTCCAGCACTGCCATACCGAAAAATTCATGCCTGGCCGTTGACACTATAATATCACCACGCCTGAGCAGTCCGGCATACTCTTTCTGATCTTCAGCATAACCAAAATGGTCCAGTCGTTCAGCAAGCTTTTGTTTTGCAAGGGTAAAAATTTCAGGTTGATAACGAAATTGCTGGCCCAGGATGATAACCCGAAAGCCATAGCCTTCTTCTGCAAGCTCAAACAGTGTATGAAAGAATGTTTCAGGATTTTTATCATGTTCCCAGCGATGGTTCCAGACAATGACCGGAATATTTTTTTTACTTTTCCCCGGTACGGCAGCAGCATCAATAAGCCGGAAATCCATACCCGGATAAAGCACAACAGACTTATCACGAATCCTGTCTTCCAGATAACGTAACTCCATGTCGGTGGCCTTTTTCAGGTACCCTGCAATACCTTCCAGAAAGCTTTCCAGGTTATATGTGCTGTTAAAGGCAATCCTGTCAGCGCACAGGGCTGAAGTGAAATTGATGGAGGAAAACTGAAATGCAGCGGGGTCCGGAACCTGGCCTGGATAGCTGAACTGATTCTCATGGAAATAGACTGCCAGCGGCAAGCGGATACCCCGGCAATCAAGCAGACTGCGCAGCACGGCAACATCGACAAAGGTAGAAGTTAAAATTGCATCAAAACACTCCCCTTTTTCAACCCGCGAAATAATCTGCTCTGCAAACCAGGGTGCGGCAAGCTGCATTCGCATCTTCCACTTTCTGGCAGGCAATGCCACCAGGGTAAACCTGCAGTCAACATAGTGCTGCAAACCGGTGAGAAAAGCCTTATGTGAACCTCCGTAATACGGCTCCAGCAAAAGAATATGCGGATGATTATCGCTCATACAGACGATCCAGAGGATAATTGAAAATCAACCTTAAAACATTCCGGGTCACGAAAATCGCACAACTACTGAAATCTACCTGCATTACCTGGGAAATTCTGAAAAAATGCTATGGCGGCCTATGAGAGTCAAAAAATTCTTCTCACACTCATTCTCACATGGCCATTGAGAAGGCTTTAGCACAAGAGCGCTATTTCCTTGATTATACTGGTGGGCGAGGTGGGATTCGAACCCACGACCTTCGGCTTCGGAGGCCGACACTCTATCCAGCTGAGCTACCCGCCCATGGGACGAGTCATCTATACCATACTCTGTCAAAGGGTTCCATCCCTATTTGCATTGCTAAAAACTGTGTATCCTGGTAATAACGGGTTCTGAAATTGCATTGTAGTGTCCCATCTTTCGGAGTATGTGTTGAAAAAAAGGTTGATTGAACTTGCTGCTGTTGCCGGGTTTTTGCTTTTGGCATCCATTGCTTTCTGGCTTACCGATGCTGATCACTCTGTTGCTTCTTCGGTACTGGGGCCAAAAAAAATCAGCCCTATTGGAATAAAATTCTGGCCTGCCGGATCAGGTCCCCCCTGGAATATTCTCTACACTGTGGCACCGTTTCCTGCCATTGTGTTGGCTGTGACAGCATTGATTTTGCTGGTAGCAGGTTTTTTCATCCGTAAGATTGCATCCTGTCGCAGGAAGGCCGTTTTTGTCCTTCTGCTACTTGCACTTGGTCCCGGGCTGGTGGTCAATGTGCTGCTCAAGGATCAACTTGGTCGGGCCCGGCCAAGGGAAGTGATTGAATTCGGCGGCAGCCTTGAGTTTACCCAGTTTTGGCAACCGGGCAGCGCCGGCGGGAACAGTTCTTTTCCCTCCGGGCATGCAGCCATAGCCTTTTTTATGATGGCACCCTGGTTTGTGCTGCGGGATAAGAAACGTGCAATAGCTGCAGGTTTCCTGGTATTCGGGCTGTCCTTTGGCTCACTTGTCGGTGTTGCCCGTATTCTGCAGGGTGGACATTTTGTAAGTGATGTTGTCTGGGCCGGAGGATTGATCTATCTTATCGGAGGAGGACTGGCCTTGATCATGGGCTTTGGTCGAGATGAAGGAGACGATGATGCTGAATGTGCGGGGTTCGGAGAACCTGTTTGTTAATAAACACGATGTTTCCCTGGTATTACATTCCTGATTCTTCTCTTTTCTTCGACAATACAGGCCAGATTGTTTCAAACACCTGCTTGACCGTGATTGCCTGCAGACATTTGTTGTCTATGCAGGGAGTTTTCCTGTGGTTGGCGGCACTGACACAGGGAGAACATGCCAGACCGGCGAAAATGGGCGTGGAGTTGCCAAGGGAACCATACAAAGCAGGGGTCTCCGGCCCAAACAGCACAAAGGTGGGCAGAAGTGTGATGGAGGAAAAATGGCCGGGCCCTGAGTCATTAGTCACCATCAGCGTAGCTATGGTATAGAGCATGGGCAGTTGTTCCAGCTTTAGAGCTCCGGCAAAGTTGATACACCGTTCACTGCCGACCAGTCCGCATTTCTCATCAGCTTCTTCTTGTTCCGATGGTGCCCCGGTAATAAGTATAATGACGTCCGGAGCCGCTTCCAGTATCCGCTGTATCAACTCCACATATCGCTTAGCCATCCATCTTCTCTGGGGCAGCAGTTCACTGGCATTGGGATTGATCAACACTATCCGGTGCTGATTGCGCACGTAGCCCGGATAATATTTCCCCACCAGCGTACACATGTTTTCAAGCTCCTGTTCTCTAAAGGAGACGGTCGGAAGTGTTATCTCCGAGTCGCTGATGATTTCCTTGGAATACGGTAGTTCCGGGGTGTCAGTAATAAGGCTGTTAACCAGGGCGATGAAGTTTTTCGCAATATGGATATGACAATTATACGATACCTTATGGGTCAGCAATTCTCCCCTGTACAGTCCCTCGTTATGGAAGTTGTAAAAACCTACCCGATTGACTGCTCCACAAAGACCGGACAGCAGTGCGGTGAACCGGGAAAACAGCTCCAGGTCAACCACGGTATCAATCTGCTGCCGGCGTGCCCATTGCAGAAAACGTAAAGTATCATTGACCAAGACCAAAAGACCGGTTTCACGGATAGTAAAGGTGTTCTCCGGGCGGATGGTGCCGATCAAATCGAGACTGGCCCTGTTTTTTTGAAAGATAACAAAAAAAAGTTCTCCATCAAGGTGTTCTTTAACCTTACGCAGGGCCGGATCCACCAAAATAGTGGACCCCATTTCCGACAATTCGATAAAAAGTATTTTTCTGGGCCGGACGGGTCGTTGCGGCACTATTTTTTCGACCAGCCACTTCCAGAGAGTAAGGACAAAGGTAAGTGGGATGCCAAAGTTTCGGTCAATGGCACGCATGGTGTCAACATTCATTTTACGGCCTTGTGGAAATAGACTTTCAATTACAATTTGTTTTTCTGGGTTAAGTAAACAATAAGTCCCGGTAAAGAAGCAACCAGGGCCACCAGTCCATACAGGATGGAGAAGGTCAGCACTCGTGATCTATCAGCCCCTACCAGCAGAAAAAAACCGACCATTGCTCCCTCTCTTACGCCCCATCCGGCAAGTGAAATTGGCAAAATGGTCAGCAAAATAACCGGCGGGACAAGGACCAGGTAGACCTGCAAAGAGAAATCCAGCCCCACGCCGCGGCCGATCATGAAAAAAGCCGTCATGGCCAGCAAGTGCGTAAAAATGGAAAGTCCCAACTGTACGCTAATCGATGCTGCAGACGAATACACCTGGAAATAACGTTGGGACAAGCGGCCTAAAAAGCCCAGATATCCGCCTGTGACAAAAAAACGAAATTTACGAAGATAAAAGAGCAGGATCAGACCAGCGGATAGAGCGCTGAGAATGAGCAACAAGGGATAATAGACATTAACCGGCAGCAGGGAACGGTTCATGGCCAGAGCTGTGATATTGAGCAGCAACAACCCAGCTAACCCGATGATCCGATCAATAAAAACTCCGTAAAAGGCGTCTTCTGCTGTCCCTTGATTCCTTGAACAGTCAAGAATACGCAAGCCGTCACCACCAATACTGGTAGGAAGGCCCTGGTTAAAAAAAGCTCCTTTGAAATAACTTTTCAGGAAAAAAGACCAGGGTTGCCCAAAACCGATCCTGGACATGATCAGGTACCATCGTGATGCTGCTATAGAATTACTGGCAAGCTGCAGGATGAGGGCGACCAACAGGTACCATGGAGATACGGCAGTAAGGGCGGAGGACGCATCTCCGGCATTAACGCTTCGGAAAATAAGAAACAGCAGGCCGCCGGTAACAGCAAGCTTGATACTATAATTTACAGTTCGTTTTTTTCGATCAGTGTTCTGCAGAAACGGCATGGAACAAACCCTGCTTCCTGCGCCACCTGGACGCTGTTGAATTCAATGGTACAATCTTCGCAGTTATACTCCTCACAGCCCGGCAGGTGAAAGAGTCTGCTGTGTGAGTTGGCATGAATGAGCATGCTTTGTTCTTCTTTTGTACCCTGCTCTTCCAATTGTACTGAATGACCTCTCCTACTCAGCAGACTATTAAACAACCTGCGTAACCATTTGAGCTGAGGAGTAATATATTTTTCCGTAAAATCGACCATAAAATCGACCAGCTTTTCTGAAAAAATAGGTCGTTCCTGTTCAACGCGCCAGAAAATAAGTACTGTGATAGCAGCGAAGATGATATTGGGTAGCCACATGCCGAAAACAAGTGGCAGAGTCATATCCTCTACCATAGCCCTGCAAAAGGTAAAGGTAACGTAGTAGAGCACAAAAAAACCAAGACCCAGCGGAATACCGGCTGCTTTCCGGCCCGGTCCGGCCTGGAGTCCAAAGGGGAGTCCGAGGAGACTGAGGATAAAGCAGCCCACCGGCAGCACCAGACGATGATGATATTCTGTCAGGAATCTAATACCTCTTTTGGTATTGGGTCCGAATTGACGGGCACCTTGCAACAACTGTTGCTGTGACATAGCTCCCTTGCTGATCTGGGTGACATCATCTCCGTCAATGCGTGTGGGCGGCTTTAATGGAATCTGCAGCTGGTAACGGGAAAAGCGAATCACCTGATTATCTTGACCGTCAGCATTATGCAGGGTGCCGTTATTCAGCACAATAGTTACACCCATGTTCTGGACATCAGCCTCCATAAATCCGTTTTTCGCTATGGTAACGATGGGTTGCGACCGGTCACGCATGTCTGAAACAAAGACACCTTGCCACTTATTTTTGTCATCAATCTGATCAACGTAAACAACCAGATCTCCCAGGGCTTCGGTAAATTGTTTTTCTCTAATTCCCTTGTCGATTTTTTCCTTGGACAGTTGAAACATGAGCTGGCGCATGGCAATTTCACCGGCCGGAATTAACCGAATAGAGAAATACCCGGTCAGGGAGGCAATTACGGCTGCTACCAGAATAACCGGTGGCAGCATCCGGCGCAGACTGATACCGCAGGCCTTGAGGGCCAGGATTTCCCGGTCATTGGTCAAACGGGTAAAGCCGATAATGACGCCCGCCATGCTGGCCATTGGAATGACATAGAGCAGCATGTGCGGAAAGATATACGAAAAAAGCCGGACAAAGTCGGAAAAGTTAATGCCGAGCTCAAGCACCACTTCCAGTAGCGGAATCAGCCGAACAAGAAAAAAGACGCTGTACAGGATAAGGAAACTGGCAAAGAACGGAGCAAGCAGTTCCGTTGCCAGGTAGCTGTACAGCAAGAGGGGAAGACGTATATGGTGCATGATCGAGATATTACCGGCTAACCCGCATATTTCATGAACACTTTGCTCATTTTAAGGTAACCTCTGTAAATCATATGATAAAATTGCGCATTATTCCCTACTTTAAATTTGCAAAGTGTTCACCGAAGGCAAGCCGATGCG